>DASPOZ010000100.1:0-2038 GCA_035625755.1 Candidatus Sulfotelmatobacter sp. | reverse complement strand
ACGTAGGGGATCCCCACCGAGAGCACGGCGTTGATCCCCGCGTCGAACCCCCACGCGAGGGTCCGGGCCAGGCCCCCCGTCCCCAGCGTCCCGTGGAGCACGGCGGCGATGGCCGGCGAGGCCCCGGCCCGCCAAGCCGCGTCCAGCAGCGCGCTGAGGCGGTCCCCCCCGAAGAAGAGGGCGCCGAAGAGCCCCGCCAGGGCCAGCAGCAAGAGCGGGAACCCGGTGGCCGGATCGGCTGTGATCCGCCAGGCCCGCTCGGCCGTGTGGGTCACCGGGAGGCCGTTCCGGTGCACCACGGCGGCCGCCAGCGCCCCGGCCAAGCCGTGCCGCTCGCGCGCCAGCGCCTGCGGCGCGGGCACGCCGTGGTCCCGCGCGATGGCGGCGGCCGCGCGGGCCGCCGTGCGGAGCGCCCGCCGGCCCCACTCCTCGCCCCGCAGGCCGCGCGTCAACTCCGCGTCCTCCTCCAGGGCGAGGATGGCGCCCCCGCGGGCGGGGAGGCCCTGGGGCAGCGCCGCGGCGTGGGGCGCCAGGGCGTCGGCCACCTGGCCGATGGCCTGCTCCACGTGCCGCGTATAGGCGGCGGGCGGCGCCAGGCGGCCGCCCCCCGCCACGAAGCGGTGGAGGCGCACCGCCTGCTCCATCACCTCGTCCACGCCGAGCCCCAGCCGCGCCACGGTGGGGACCACGGGCGTGCCCAGGCGGAGCACCAGCTCGGCCGGGCGCACGGTCAGGCCGCCGCGGGCCAGCTCGTCCATGAAGTTCAGGGCGACCACCACGGGCAACCCCAGCTCCAGGAGCTGGAGGACGAGGTAGAGGTTCCGCCCCAGGTTCGTCCCGTCCAGGACGGCCACCACCACGTCCGGCCGCGCATCGAGGAGCGCCCGGCGCGCCACCATCTGGTCCTGCGCCAGCGGCTCCAGGCTGTAGCAGCCGGGCAGGTCCCAGACCTGGATGGGGAGGTCCCGGTAGCGGGTCTCGCCCACCTGGATCGTCACCGTGGTCCCGGGGTAGTTGGCCACGTGCACGCCGACCCCGGTGAGCCGGTGGAACAGGCTGGACTTCCCCACGTTGGGGTTGCCCACCAGGGCCACGCGCAGGGCCGCCCCCGCGGCGGGGCTGACGGGGGCATCGTGTTGCGGGTGACAGGCGAAGGGCCTCACACCGCCTCCGGCTCCACCAGGATCTGGTGACAGAGTTCGCGCCCCAGGGCGTAGCGGGCCCCGCCCACCCGCACCATCACCGCGCCGCCGAAGGGGCCGGCCCGCTCCACCACCAACACGGTGCCCGGCATGATCCCCAGGGCCTCCAGGTGGCGGGTCTGCGCCGCTTCGGCGATGGCCACCGTTCGCACCACCACCGGGTGGCCGTTGGGGATCTGGCTCAGGGGCACCATGGCTCGTCCTGACAACGGAGTGGCCTGTACTTGTTGCGGCTCGGCCGCGGCCCTACAGCGTGCCGGACCCCTCGCTCCGGGGCCAGGCCCGCCGCAGGACCTGGATGCGGAGCGCAGTGAAGCCGCCCTCCGAGGACGGCCGGCATCGCTCGCGCACGCGATCGCCGATACCCAGGGCCCGGAGGGGCTGCCCGTCCTCATCCAGCAGGATCGTCCCCGGCGCCAGCGCCAGAACGTGGTAATGGCCGTCTGCCAGCAGGACCACCTCGCCCTCGCCCGCCCACGCCACGCTGCCGGTGGATTCGTGATCGGCAAGCGCCGGCGCCGGCGCCAGCGCGGCCGCGCCGAGGAGCACCCCGCCCGCCAGCATCACCCCGCCACGGCTTCGCACCCGCCCGACCCCCTCCACGCGATGGGCGGTCCGCCCCCTCCGCGCGGACGCGCCGGGCTCCGGTCTGAGCAACCCCGATGCCAGCAATTGTGAAAAGAGGCGCAAACACTGCGGGGGCCAAATTGCGGATTTTGCACCTTTGGCTGACCTGGACAGAAAGGCGCGGCGGACCAGCGGATGGCCCCTTGGGACAGGCCTACCCCGGAACGAAGGTGTTGATGCCTAACATCTTAAATCCTAAGGGTTTCTCG
>DASPOZ010000099.1:0-2369 GCA_035625755.1 Candidatus Sulfotelmatobacter sp. | reverse complement strand
CGTCACGCCGAACCACACGGCGCAGTACCACAGCCACTCTCCCCCTGCCTCACGCCGCCGCCGCACCGCGCGCACCAGAGCGCCGGGCAGGAAGGCGCTCCAGGGGAAGAAGCCCACCAGCACCGCCGGCACGTAGAACCAGACCGGCGCCCCGTGCCCCGAGACCTCGCCGGCGTACCGGACGAGATGGTGCTTGATGATGAAAGCATCCACGAAGGCCCAGCCATTGGCCTGCAGGACCAAGAGGTACCAGGGCAGGACGGCCGCCAGGAAGAGGCCCGTGGCCGGAAGGACCCCGGGCCCCCGCAGGGCTCGGCGGAGCCGTCCGGCGAAGGCCCCATAGATCAACAGGATCAACACGGGGAGCACGAGCCCGACGGGACCCTTGATCAGCACCGCCAATGCGGAGGATGCCGCCGCGCCCAGCCAGGCGCGCCGGCGGCCACCCTCCCCCTCCGCCGTGAGGACCGCATAGACGCACGCCAGGCAACTCGTCAGGCACAGGGCCAGGAGCATGTCCGTCACGCCGGCCCTTCCCAACAGCCACGTGAGCGGGTTCGTGAGGAAAAGCAGCGCCGCCGTCCCCCCCCGGGAAGCCATGCGCCGGCGGCCCAGATCCCAGATGAGCCCGGCCAGCAGGAGGCCGGCCACGGCGGACCAGCACCGGACGGCGAACTCGTTCACACCGAAGACGGCATAGGCCAGGGCGATCAGATAGTAGAACAGGACCGGTTTGTCGAACCGGGGCTGGCCGTTGAAGGTGGGCGTCACCCAGTCGCCCGTCTCTCGCATCTCGAGGGCGGCAACGGCGTAGGCGGGCTCGTCCGCATCGAACAAGCCCACGGCGCCCAGATGGGTGAAGAAGAGCAAGGCCGCCAGCAGGAGGATGCCCAGCAGGGAGAGCCATGCGGGCCGGGGAATGCGCGGCACGAGGATCGGTCAGTGGGCGCGCGGGGGCCCCTCAGGGCCGGCCGGCGGCGCCGCCAGGATCCCCGCGATCGCTCCGAGCGTGGCGCCGGCCAACACATCCGAAGGGAAGTGCCATTCCAGGTAGACCCGGGAAACCATCACCACGACCACCCCCGCGGCCAGTGGGAGGCGCAGCGCCCGCACCCCCAGGCCAAGGGCGGCGGCGAGGGCGGCGGCCGTCGCCGCATGGCCCGAAGGAAAGGAGTAGAGCCCCCACAGGCCCCAGAAGCAAGGGACGTCGTGAAAAAACGTACCGGCCCCGGCGACATTTGGCCGAGCCCGGCAGGCCAGGTGCTTGATCACCTGCACCGCGATCCCCGCCGCTGCCACCGCCACGGCGGCGCGCAGGCCGGCCTGCACCAGGTGCGACCGTCCCAGGGCCCAGCCTGCCAGGACCACCACGGCCGCCAGGCCGAAATCCATCCCGCCGTGCCCCAACTGAGTGAGCACCAGCATCACCCGGCGGCCCGCCTCCGTCCGCATCGAGGCAAGCACCGAGACCAGCCAGCCATCGGCAGGAAGGATCAGGACCGTGGCGGCCAGACCCAGGGCGGCCACCGCCGCCGTCCGGCGGCGTGTGCCGCCCTCGCCTTCGAAACGGAGGCTCATGGCGCGGGACGGTAACACACGAGGGAGGGCACCGCAACAACGCGGCGCCGGGACGCGGGCAGGGTCACCTGGGGTTCCGCGGCCTATCGTGCGGCCGCCGCGTCGCGCGGCGTCGAGGGGGGATCCTTGAAGAGCATCGTGATCAGGCGGCTGGCACCTTCGCCCCAGAGGGCCGGCCGCGTGAGCAGGAGGGTCGCCTCCCACGTCCCCTCCTCCCCGGTGGGGGCCACGGCGTAGTCGGCGATGTACCCGTCCACCTCCTTGGTCTCCCAGGCCGTCTGCAGGCTTCCCCCATCCCAGCGGAGGCCGTAGAGCTTGCTCCGGTCGTAGATTCCGAAACCGCTGAGGAACCAGTTGGTGGTCAGGAAGTTCTTGGGAACCAGGAACTGGGCCCGTCCTTCGCGGGGGACGATGCGGGCGCCCAGGTACACGCGGGGGTTGGTGAAGAACCCCCCGGGCAGGCCGGGGCCGGGCCGCACCTCCAGGGCGATCTCGGCGCCCCCGAAGGGCTCCTTGCTGCGATAGCGCACCTTTCCGGACGCGTCCACGACCTCCAGGAAGCTCTTCGGGTCGTACGCCAGGATGGAGGAACCCTCCTCCGCCAGCCCCTCCGCCGGGGTGAAGCGGTACAGGTTCACGCCGGCGGGCAGTTCCAGGGGCGGACCCTCCACGTAGTGACCATCCTGCCACAGGATGGGGCGCACGGGGCCCTCGAAGGCGCCCCCGAGCGCGGCGCGCTGCGCGTACACCCGGGCCCCCCGCCCGTTGGCTGCGGGAACAGACCGGAAGAA
>DASPOZ010000098.1:0-5181 GCA_035625755.1 Candidatus Sulfotelmatobacter sp. | reverse complement strand
GCCGTGGGCACCACGGCGGTCCGCAGCCTCGAGCACTCGGCCCTGCGGGGCGGCGAGGTGCAGGCCGGCCCGGCCGAGGCGGACTTGTTCATCACGCCCGGCCACCGCTTCCGCGTCGTGGACGGCATGGTGACGAACTTCCATCTGCCGGGTTCCACGCCGCTGGCCCTGGTGGCGACCCTGGCCGGCCTGGAACGCGTCAAGGCCGCCTACGCCGAGGCCGTGGCGCGCGGCTATCGGTTCTATAGCTATGGCGACGCGATGCTGATCCTCTAGCAGGCTGCTGAAAAAGGCCCATCTGCGGCGTTGGCGCGCTCGCGCGCTCGCTGCGGCGTACATCCCAGTACGCCTCGCTCGGCGCATCCCGCGCCGCCTTGCATCTGGGCCTTTTTGAGCAGCCTGCCGAACGCTGGGACGCTGGCTGGAGGCCGGACGCTTGACGCGCTCGGGCCTTTAGCGTCGAGCGTCATGCGTCACGCGTCGAGCGGCGGAGGCGAGGTGAAGTTCGAGCTGTTGCACGTGGATCGGGCCAGCGGGGCGCGGCGGGGAAAGCTGCACACCCCCCACGGCACCGTGGAGACCCCGGCCTTCATGCCGGTGGGGACGCAGGCCAGCGTGAAGGCGCTCCTGCCCGCGGAGGTGGCGGGGCAGGGGGTCGAGATGATCCTCTGCAACACGTACCATCTCTTCCTGCGCCCGGGCCACGAGCTGATCCGGGACCTGGGCGGGCTCCATCGGTTCATGGGCTGGGAGGGCCCGATCCTCACGGACAGCGGCGGCTATCAGGTCTTCAGCCTGGCCGCCCTACGGGAGGTCCGGGAGGACGGCGTGGTCTTCCGGTCCCACCTGGACGGCTCGCCGCAGTTCCTGGGGCCGGAGCGAGCCGTCGAGATCCAGTTGGCCCTCGGCGCGGACGTCATCATGCCCCTGGACGAATGCGTACGCCACCCCACGCCCTACGAGTATGCCCGCCAGGCGCTGGATCGCACGCACCGTTGGGCCGCCCGCTGCCGCGCGGCGCACCCGGGCGAGACGCCCGCCCTCTTCGGCATCCTCCAGGGCAGTGTCTACCCAGACCTGCGCGAGGCCTCGGCCCGGGAGTTGACGCGGATGGGCTTTCCGGGGTATGCGGTGGGCGGCCTCAGCGTAGGCGAGAGCCCGGATGAGATGTACCGGACGCTGGCCCATACCACCGCGCTGTTGCCGCCGGACAAGCCCCGCTACCTGATGGGCGTGGGCACGCCGGCGGACATCGTGGAGAGCGTGCGCCGCGGGGTGGACCTGTTCGACTGCGTGATGCCCACCCGGCACGCCCGCACGGGCAGCCTCTTCACGCGGGACGGCCACATCAACATCAAGGCCGCCCGCCACGCCCGGGAAGACGGGCCGGTGGACCCGGGGTGCGGGTGCTACACCTGCGCCCACTTCTCCCGCGCCTACCTGCGCCACCTGTTCACGACGGGGGAGATCCTCGGCATCCGGCTCAACACCATCCACAACGTGCACGCGTATGCCGACCTGATGCGCCGCATCCAGGCGGCCATCCCGGCGGGCGACTTCGCGCGCCTGGCGGAGGCGTTCCTGGCCCGCTGGACCCCGGCGGCCGCGCCACCACAACCCCATGACGCAAGGGAGACCACACCATGATCGGAATCGCATGGGCCCTGGGCCAGATACCCGGGGGCGGAGGACAGGAGAACCCCTTCGGCTTCGTCGTCCTCCTGGGCGGGATGTTCGCCATCATGTACTTCCTCATGATCCGCCCCCAGCAGAAGCAGAAAAAGGAGCGGGAGGCGCTCTTGTCCAGCATCAAGACCGGGGACGAGGTGGTCACCAACGGCGGGCTGTTCGGCGTGGTGAAGGGCTTCGGGGACGCGAACGAGCGGGTCAAGCTGCAGATCGCGCCCAACGTCCAGGTGGAGGTGGCCCGGAGCGCCATCGCCAACGTGGTGGGTAGCACCCTGGTGAAGAAGGACAGGGACAAGGAGAAAGAGAAGGAGGGCTAGCAGGAACCTGAAAGGCTCTTTTGCCCAGGCTGCTCAAAAAGGTCCAGATGCAAGGCGGCGCGCGATGCGAGGCGCGAGGCGTACTTGGTCCGTACGTCGCAGCGCCGCGCGAGCGCGCCAACGCCGCAGATGGGCCTTTTTCAGCAGCCTGCTAGAGCACCTCGAGGATGGCGCACTTCAGGTACTGGGTCTCGCGCACGCCCAGGAGCACCGGGTGGTCCCGGGCCTGGGTGCGCAGCTCCAGCAGGTGGGCGGTCCGGCCGGCGTCCGCGGCCGCCCGGTGGAGCGTCTCCAGAAAGGTCTCCCGATCCACGTGGTAGGAGCAGGAACACGTCACCAGGATGCCGCCCGTCCGCAGGATCTTCAAGGCCCGCAGGTTGATCTCCTTGTAGCCTCGCAGCGCGCTGTCCACCCGGTCGCGGGCCTTGGTGAACGCGGGGGGGTCGAGCACCACCATGTCGAAGGCCTTCCCCTCGCGGTCCATGGCGTGCAGCTCGTCGAAGGCGTTCCCGGCGCGGAAGGCGCACACGCCGGCCACGCCGTTGCGCTCGGCATTGCGGCCGGCCTGCTCCACGGCCGCCGCCGAGAGGTCGATGCCCCACACGGAGGCCGCGCCGCCTGCCGCCGCGTGCATCCCGAAGCCGCCGGTGTAGCAGAAGGCATCCAGGACCGTGCGCCCCGCCGCCAGTCCCTTCACCGCCTGCCAGTTCTCCCGCTGATCCAGGAAGAGCCCGGTCTTCTGCCCGTTCTCCACGTCCACCTGCATCTCGACGGCCCCGGCGCGGACCCATAGGGGCGGCTCGACCCGCCCCAGGATGAAGCCCTTACGCTGCTCGAGGCCCTCCAGGCGCCGCGGCGGGGGATCGTTCCGCGCGAAGATGGCCTGCGGCGCCGCCAGCGCGGCCAGGGCGGGGACGAGGTGGGGCGTGGCCCGCTCCATCCCCGCCGTCAGCGCCTGGAGGACGAGGACGGCGCCGTAGCGGTCCACGATGAGGCCGGGCAGGCCGTCCGCCTCGCCGTACACCAGGCGGCAGGCCTCGGCGCCGGGGGCCCAGCGGGCCCGGCGAACCAGGGCCTCCTGGATCCGGCGGTGCCAGAACTCGGTGCCCACCGGCTCGTCCTGCCGGGACAGGATGCGCCCGGCGATCTGGCAGTTCATGTTCAGGTGGGCCCGGCCCAGAAACTTGCCGCGCGCGTCCAACACCTGCACCACATCCCCAGCCGAGACCTCCCCCTCGACCCGCTGGATCTCGGATCGGTAGATCCACGGGTGGCCGGCCAACAGCCGTTCCTCTCTGTGTTTGTGCAGGACGATCCGTGCCATTCCCGGTTTCATCTGGCGGCAGGGCCGTTCCCGCCGCAGGCCTCAGGTCCGGTGGAGCGGGCCGACGCCATCAGGCCGAGCCGCGGCGTGCGGCGAGCAGGGCCGGCAGGATCTCGCCGGCCTTGCCCTGCAGGCTCACGTCCACCAGGTGTGAGATGGGGGTAGGGTCGGGGTTCACCTCGATCACTACCGCACCGCGCCCCTTGGCCACCAGGGGCAGCGAGGCGGCCGGCTGGACCAGGGTGGACGTGCCCACCACCAGGAACAGCTCGCACGTCTCGGCCGCCTGCATGGCGCGCTCCAGCGCATCCACGGGGAGCGATTCGCCGAACCAGACCACGTCGGGCCGCAGCAGGGCGCCGCACCCGCAGCGGGGCGGGATCTCGGCCAGGGGCACGTCCGGCAGCGCAGAGACCGTGGCCTCCCGCGTGCACCGGACCCGCCAGATGTTGCCGTGCAGCTCGACGAGCCGGCGGCTCCCGGCCTTCCGGTGCAGGTCGTCGATGTTCTGCGTGATGAGCAGGAACTCGGCCGCCACCGACTCCAGCGCCGCCAGGGCGTGGTGGGCCGGATTCGGCCGGCAGGCCGCGATCTTCTGCCGGCGCCAGTCGTACCACTCCCAAACGAGCCGGGGATCGCGGGCGAAGGCCCCCGGGGTGGCCAGGTCCTCGGCGCGGAACTGGCGCCACAGGCCGCCCTCCCCCCGGAAGGTGGGGACCCCGCTCTCGGCCGAAACCCCCGCCCCGGTCAGCACGGCGATGGCCCGCGCCTCCCGGATCCGCTTCGCAGCCTCGGTGATCATCGGCGGGGAAGGACGAGCGGCCAAACACGGTGGCGCTGCGTGCGTTCCAACCGGACGAGGTGGCGCGCCACAGGCGCCCGCCGCGACTGGTCGTCGGTCATCGCTCGCTGGCCATGGGGTTCTTGGCCGCCTCCTCCCAGGGAATGAAGGGGAGGCCGTGGGCCTCCGCCACGGCGCGGTTGGTCACGTGGCCGTGGATCAGGTTCAGGCCGCGAGCGATCTCGGGGCTCTCGCGGGCGGCCCACCACCAGCCGCGACCGGCGAGGCGCTCTGCGTAGGGCAGGGTGACGTTGGTGAGGGCGAAGGTGGACGTGCGGGCGTAGGCCCCGGGCATGTTGGCCACGCAGTAGTGGACCACCCCGTCCACCACGTACACCGGATCCAGGTGGGTGGTGGGCCGTGTCGTCTCCACGCACCCGCCCTGGTCCACCGCCACATCCACGATCACGGCGCCGCGCTTCATGGAGCCCACCATGGCGCGGGTCACCAGGCGGGGGGCCTTGGCCCCCGCCACGTACACGGATCCCACCAGGAGGTCCGCCCGGCGCACGCATTCCTCGATGGTCTGAGGGTTCGCGATGAGGGTGGTCACGTTGTCGGGCAGCAATTCGTCCAGGCGGCGGAGGCGGGTCGTGTTGACGTCCAGCAGGTACACCCAGGCGCCCATGCCGGCGGCCACGCGCGCGGCGTTGTAGCCCACCGTCCCGCCGCCGAGGATCACCACGGTGGCCGGGGGGACGCCGGGCACGCCGCCCAGCAGCACGCCGCGCCCGCCCAGGGGCTTGGCCAGGTAATGGGCGCCCACGTGGACCGCCATCTTCCCGGCCACCTCGCTCATGGGTTCCAGCAGGGGGTGCCGTCCGTCGGCCGTCTCCACCGTCTCGTAGGCCACCGCCACGATCCGCCGTTCCAGCAGGGCCTTGGTGAGCTCGGGGGCGGGGGCCAGGTGGAAGTAGGTGAAAAGCGTTTGGGAGGGGCGGAGCAGCGGGATCTCGGGGGACAGCGGTTCCTTCACCTTCAGGATCAGCTCGGCCCGGGCGAAGATCTCC
>DASPOZ010000097.1:0-7218 GCA_035625755.1 Candidatus Sulfotelmatobacter sp. | reverse complement strand
TTCTGGCACATCGAGAACCTCACCCAGCTGGACCGGCTCCCGGCGCGCTTCGCCTTCGTCGCCTTCCCGGTGAAGTTCCAGGGGGCCAGCGCCTCCCCGCTCCGCGTCGTGGCCCTGCCGGGGCAGGAGCGCCCCCCCCAGGGCCGCTTCGTGGACCTGAGCCACGAGGTGGTGGCCGAGTTCACCCGGGGCGCTTACTCCAAGAGCAAGCGCAGCGCGGTGCTCCGCTGGCACAACATCATGGAGACCAAGATCCAGGAGACCAAGCTGCTGCTCTTCTCGGACCACGCCTCCACCCACATCGACGCCCCGAACCACTTCAACCCCAAGGGCAAGACCATCGACCAGATGCCGCTGGAACTGGTCACGGGGGTTCCCGCCTCCTGGCTGGACCTCTCGCACAAGAAGCACCGGGAATCCGTCGGGCCCGACGACCTGGCCAAGGCGGCCGAGAGGGCGGGGATGCGGCGCGGGGACGTGGTGCTGATCTACACGGGCATCTCGCGCCTGTGGAACGGGCCCGACTACTGGCGCAGCGTGATCCCCATCACGCCCGAGGCGGTGCGCTGGCTCCTGGAACGGGACGTGAAGGTCTTCGGCGCGGACCAGGACGAGATCGACGGGGACGTGCTCACCTGGCCGGCCCACCGGCTGATGCGGGAGCACGAGTTCTACATCATCGAAAACGTGAACCTGTGGCCGGCCGTGCTGGACCTGCCGCACCGTTTCACCTTCTACGGCCTGCCGCTTCCCCTGGACGGGGCCACGGCGGCGCCGGTGCGGGCCGTGGCCCAACTGAACGCCGCCTAGCGGCGGCGGTTTGGCGTTCGTCGTTTCGGGTCTGTGGTTTCAACCGCGGCCGGCGGGCAGGCCGGAACGACAAACCACAAACGATAAACCACAAACGAAGGGGATACGGAGCGATGAAGCTGGAAGGGACGTACACGTTCAAGGCGCCCCAGGACGTGGTCTACAAGCTGCTGCTGGACCCCGCCGCCCTCAGGGCGTGCATGCCGGGCTGCGAGCGGATGGAGGAGACCGCGCCCGACGTCTACGAGGCCACCATGAAGGTGGGGGTGGCCTCGGTGAAGGGGACGTTCACCGGCAAGGTGCAGCTCAAGGACAAGCGCCCCCCCGCCGCCTTCACCATGGCCGTGGAGGGGAGCGGGACGGTCGGGTTCATGAAGGGCGAGGGGGTGGTCGAGCTGGTGGCCCAGGGCGGGCAGACCGAGGTGAAGTGGTCCGGCGATGCCCAGGTGGGCGGCCTCATCGCCGGGGTGGGCCAGCGGATGATCGGCGGCGTGTCCAAGATGATGATCGGCCAGTTCTTCAAGATGATGGAGGACCAGCTCGGAAAGGGAGGCGCCCGATGAAACCGGCACAGTTCGAGTACTTCGACCCCGGCACCCTGGACGAGGCCCTGAAGCTCCTCCGGGACCACGGGGACGACGCCAAGGTCCTGGCCGGCGGCCAGAGCCTGGTGCCCCTCATGAACTTCCGCCTGGCCCGCCCCAAGGTGATCGTGGACGTGAACAAGATCCCCGGCCTGGACTACGTGCGCGACGTGGACGGGATGATCCACATCGGCGCGCTGACGCGGCAACGCACCGTGGAGACCTCGTCCGCGATCAAGGGCAAGTGCCCGCTGCTCACGGAGGCCACCTACTGGGTGGGCCACCTGGCCATCCGCACCCGCGGCACCGTGGGGGGCACCATCGCCCACGCGGACCCGGCGGCGGAGTACCCGTGCGTCTTATCGGCGTTGGGGGGGCAGGTGGTGGTGAAGGGTCCGGCCGGCGAGCGGGTCCTCACGGCGGACGACTTCTTCGTCACCTTCCTCACCACGGCGCTCCAGCCCACCGAGATGGTGACGGAGGTGCGGTTCCCCACGGTCCCGCCCGAAGCGGGGTGGGCTTTCGTGGAGTTCAGTCGGCGCCACGGGGACTTCGCCATCGTGGGCGTGGCCGCCATGGTGCAGTTGGACAAGCAGCGCAAGTGCACGGATGCGCGGATCGCCCTGTGCGGGGTGGGGGGCACCCCCTTCAAGGCGCGCAGCGCCGAGGCCATCCTCAAGGGCACGGAGGTCACGGACAAGGTGATCCAGGCCGCCGCGGAGAAGGTGGGCGGGGAGGTGGAGCCGGAGGGCGACCTGCACGGCTCGGCCGAGTACCGCAAACACCTGGCCAAGGTCCTCACCGGGCGGACCCTGCGCAAGGCCCTGGAGAAGGCCGGCAAGGTCGGCTGATCGAACCGCCCCGGCGCGCAGGCGACGGATGGCCACAGGAGACGAGGCGATGACGACGGGCACGGCAACCAAGCAGAAGCGGCAGCTCCGGACCATCAGCATGACCATCAACGGGGTGGAGTACGAGGGGGCCTGCGAGGCGCGGAAGCTCCTGGTGGACTTCATCCGGGAGGACCTGGGGCTCACCGGCACCCACGTGGGGTGCGAGCACGGCATCTGCGGCGCCTGCACCATCTTCCTGAACGGACAGACGGTGCGGTCCTGCCTCATGTTCGCCGTGCAGGCGGACGGGCAGAACCTGGTGACGGTGGAGGGCCTGGCCAAGGAGGGGAAGCTCCATCCCTTGCAGGAGGCCTTCTGGGAGCACCACGGGCTCCAGTGCGGGTTCTGCACCCCCGGCATGCTCATCGGGGCCCTGGACTTCCTCAGCACGAACTCGGACCCCACGGAGGACGAGATCCGCGTGGGCATCTCGGGCAACCTCTGCCGCTGCACCGGCTACCACAACATCGTGAAGGCCATCAAGGCGGCCGCCCCCGTCATCAAGCAGCGCGGCACCATCTTCTGAAGGAAGCAATGAGCAATGAGGAACGAGCAATGAGTGGTGCCCGGTGGTCCACTGTCAACTGGCGCCTCCTTCCACGACTCATTGCTCATTGCTCATTGCTCATTGCTGAGCTGAGGTGGGCATGGAGAGTCCGTATCTGAATCCCGAGATCGAGACGGCCCCGCGGGACGGCCTGCGGGCGCTTCAGGAGGGGCGGTTCCTGGAGCAGGTGGAGCACTGCTACCGGAACAGCCCCTTCTATCAGCGGAAGTTCGACGCCGCGAAGATCACGCCCAAGGACATCCGGTCCCTGGACGATATCGAGAAGCTCCCCTTCACCACCAAGGACGAGTTGAAGGAGAGCCAGGCCAAGCACCCGTTGTGGGGGGAGTTCCTGGCGGTGCCGCTGGAGGAGTGCCTGCGCGTCCACCAGACCTCGGCCACCACCGGGCGCCCCGTCCTCTACCTGGATACGCCCTCGGACTGGCACGGCTTCTACTATCAGTACGCCCGCACCCTCTACGCCTACGGCATCCGCAAGCAGGACATGGTGATGGCCGCCTTCAGCTACGGGCCCTGGATCGGCTTCTGGTCCGGGTTCTACGCGGCCCAGGAGCTGGGCTGCCTGGTGTTCCCGGTGGGCGGCATGTCCACCGAGCAGCGGATCGATGCCCTGCTGAACTACCCCATCACGGTGCTGGGCTGCACGCCCTCCTACGCACTGTTCATGGCCGAGCAGGCGGCTAAGAAGGGGATCGACCTGGCCACGGCCGCACGCATCCGGATCACCTGGCACACCGGCGAGCCGGGGGCCAGCATCCTGGCCACCAAGCGCCGCATCGAGGCCGCCTACGGCGCCAAGTGCTTCGATCTGCCGGGGCTCACCGAGATCGCCCCCTGGGGGTTCGAGTGCGCGGCCCAGTCGGGCCAGGTGCACGTACACGAGGACTACGAGTACGCCGAGGTCCTGGACGAAGACACGGGCCGCCCCGTGAAACCGGGCGAGACCGGCGAGCTGGTCTTCACCAGCCTCTACCGGAAGGCCATGCCCCTGCTGCGCTACCGCACTCGGGACCTGGTGCGCCCCGCCGCGCAGCCGTGCCCCTGCGGCCGCACGCTCCTGGGCCTGGACGGCGGCGTGCTGGGCCGGCTGGACGATATGAAGAAGATCCGCGGCGTCATCGTGTACCCGCGCCGCATCGAGGAGATCGTGCGGGGACATGCGGAGGCGGAGGAGTTCCAGGTGGTCCTGCGGCGCGTGAGCGGGCTGGACGACATCCTGGTGAGGATCGATCCGCGCCCGGACCTGGCCCCCGGCGGCCGCGCCGCCCTCCAGGAGAAGGTGGCCCACGACCTCCAGATCGGCCTGGGCATCCGCACCTCCGTGGAGGTGGTGGAGCCCGGCTCGCTCCCCCGCTGGGACCACAAGGCCAAGCGCGTGAAGGACGAGCGCACGGAGGTGCCCTTCTAGCAGGCTGCTGAAAGAGGCCCTACATCTCTCCCCACTGCCTCGGCGGCAGCGGGTGTGGCGTTGGCGCGCTCGCGCGCTCGCTGCGGCGTACCCGGAGTACGCCTCACTCGGCGCATCGCGTGCCGCCTTGCATCTGCACCTTTTTGAGCAGCCTGCGAGACACGATGGGTGTCAGCGGCCTGCTGGGCGGCCGGGGGCCGCCGAGAACGGCAGGACTGAGGTGAAAGGACTGAGGATTGAGGGAGGGCGGTGACTCAGTCCTCATACCTCAGTCCTCAGTCCTGAGGGGGAGAGCGTGGGCGAGCGCGTCGTCAGGAGCACGTGCCGCGGGTGCCACGGGGGCTGCGGCGTGCTGATCAGCGTGCGGGACGACCGGGTGCTGCGCATCGAGGGTGACCCGGAGAGCCCCGTGAACCGCGGCACCCTGTGCGCCATGGGGCTGGCCTACCGCGAGGTGGTCCACCACCCGGACCGGCTCACGCACCCCCTACGCCGGCTGGGCCCCAAGGGCAGCGGCCGCTGGGAGCGCATCACCTGGGACGACGCGCTGGACGCCATCGCGGCCCGCCTGGCGGCCGTCCGGCGCGAGAGCGGGGCGGAGGCCGTGGCATTGGTGCAGGGCACCGGGCGCGACTACGCCGAATTCCTCTACCGCTTCGCCAACGCCTTCGGCACCCCCAACGTCGCCACCCCCGGCCCCATCTGCTACCTTCCCCGCCTGGTCACCCACACCGCCGTCTGCGGCGGCCTGCCGGTGGCGGACTATGCGAACTCCCCCCGCTGCGTCATCGTGTGGGGGTGCAACCCGCATTGGACGCACCCCGAGGAGTACAAAGGCTACCAGCTCCTGAAGGGCCTGGAACGGGCCAAGCTCATTGTGGTGGACCCCCGCTACACCACGCTGGCCGCCCGGGCGCACCTGTGGCTCCAGCTCCGCCCCGGCACGGATGCGGCGCTGGCCCTGGGGATGCTGCACGCCGTCATCTTCGAGGACCTGTACGACAAGGAATTCGTCGAGCGCCACACGGTGGGGTTCGACCGCCTGAAGGCTCGGGTGGCCGAGTTCCCGCCGGAACGGGCCGCCGGGATCACCTGGGTGCCGGCGGCCAAGATCCGCGAGGCGGCGCGCCTCTACGCCACGGAGAAGCCGGCCGCCCTGAACCCGGGGCAGGTGCTGGACGGCACGGTGAACTGCGTCAGCAACGCCCTCTGCAACGCCCACCTGATGGCCCTCAGCGGCAACCTGGACGCGAAGGGCGGCAACGTGCTGTTCGGCCTCCCCGGTATCCAGACCCTCAGTCGCTTCGCGGGCCACGAGCGCCTGTCGGAGGGCCAGCGGGCGAAGCGTCTGGGGGGCTGCGACTTCCCGGTGGCGGACTGGGGGGCGCTGGTGCCCACGCCCGTCCTGTGCCGGGCCATCCTGGAGGGTGTCCCCTACCGGGTGCGCGCCGCCCTCATCCACGGCAGCAACCCGCTGCTCACCTGGCCGGACGCGAACCGCACCTACGCTGCCCTGCAAGCCCTGGACTTCCTGGCCGTGGCCGACCTGTTCATGACCCCCACGGCCGAGCAGGCGGATATCGTGCTGCCCGCCGCATCCTGGGTGGAGCAGGACGACGTGGCCGGCTACTGGACGCGCGCCGGCTACGTGGCGGCGCGGCGGAAGGCCGTGCAGGTGGGCGAGTGCCGGTCGGACCACGAGATCCTGAACGAGTTGGGCAGGCGCCTGGGCCATAGCGACGCCTTCTTCGACCGCCTGGAGGACGCCTGGGGGCAGATCCTGGCGCCCTCCGGCCTCACCTGGGAGGAGTTCGCGCGACGGGGGATCCTCCAGGCCCCGGCCGCCTACGCGAAATACCGGACCAAGGGGTTCTCCACGCCCTCGCGCAAATACGAGTTCGTCCCCTCGAAGCTGGAGGCGGCCGGGCGGGACCCGCTGCCGTCCTACCAGGAGCCGCCCGAAAGCCCGGCGCGCACGCCGGACCTGGCGGTGGACTACCCGCTGGTGCTCACCACCGGCGTACGTTCGCAGACCTTCTTCCACTCCGAGTACCGGCAGGTGCCGGTGCTGCGCGCCCGCGTCCCCGAGCCGTTCGTGGAACTGCACCCGGAGACGGCGCGTCGCCACGGCATCGCGGACGGCGGATGGACCTGGATCGAGACGTCGCGGGGGCGCATCCGCATGCGGGCCCGCCTGCAAGCGGGCATGGACCCCCGGGTGGTGGCCCTGCCGCACGCCTGGTGGTTTCCCGAGCGGGGCGGGCCGGACTACGGCTGGCGCGAGGCCAACGGCAACCTGCTGACGGACAGCGCCGGCCCCTGCGATCCGGCCGTGGGGGCGGTGAGCATCCGATCGCTGATGTGCCGGGTGAGCCCGGCCCCCGCGCCGGAAGGGGAGGGGCGACCGCCCGCCTGGAAGGAGCCGGCGCGGGCGCCGCGACATGCGACGGCGCCCATCCCCAAGGGCCGCCTGACGCTCCTTCACGACCGCTGCATCGGCTGCCTCGCCTGCGAGGTGGCCTGCAACCAGGAACACGACCTGCCCGCCATCCAGAGCTGGATCCAGGCCCGGCCCGAGGGGCCGGTGGCGGAGAGCGGAGGCCTGCGGTTCCGCTGGCAGCTCACGCTGCTGGATGGGTGCGACCGCTGCGCGGACCGGCAGGCCCGTGGCCTCCCGCCCACCTGCGTGCAGCACTGCATCGCCGCCGCCCTCGCCTGGGAGCCGGCCGCCGCCCGGGCCTGACGCCACGGATGCCCCCGAGCCGTTCGGCCATTCGCGAGGGGGATCCGGCCCCCGACTTCACCTTGGACGCGGTGGGCGGGGAGCGGGCATCGCTGCGGGACTTCCGGGGCCGCCCCGTCGTCCTCATCTTCCTGCGCCATCTGGGGTGACTGGTCTGCATCGAGCACGTGGCGCGGGTCCGCCAGCGACAACGGGAATTGGACGAGGCGCAG
>DASPOZ010000096.1:0-2742 GCA_035625755.1 Candidatus Sulfotelmatobacter sp. | reverse complement strand
CGCAACGCCGCGCCGCCTTCCGTCTGCACCTTCTTGCCCGCCCCTGGCGAGTCCAGGCACCCTGCGCAAAGGCGGGTTTTTCAGTATCCTGCGAGGTCGGCGGCCGGAGCATTCCCGGCGGCAAATACCGGAAGAACAGGGCTAAGGTAGGATGGGGCGGGAACCGGGGCGGCGCGGGCAAGCGCCCGGGCCGCTCAGCGGCGGCTCGAGGCGGCGGGCGGGCGCCGCCGCTCCATGGCATCCCGCAGGCGCTTCCACCGCTTGCCGGTGATGCGCCGGTAGGCCTGCGGGAAGGCCGTTCGCGCACCCGCGGCCTGTTGCGCGTACCGCTGCGCGGCCCGGCCCATGGCGAAGAGCGTGCGCGGGGGCAGGCGGCGGCCCTGGCTCTCGCACAGGCGCCGGAGCCTCGCCATCGCCACGTGGCCATCCTGGTGCAGGCCGAGAAGGTTCTGGAGGCGGGCCAACCGCTTGGCGAAGGCCGAGGCCGGATCGCCGTAGAGATCGGCGAAGGATTCCACCGCGTACCGCAGCCGCCTGCACTTGATGCGCAGCGCGTGGAGCTTCGCCGGGGGGGCGGAAGGCCCGAGCCCGTCTCCTGCCTTCCGGACGGCGCGGAGGCGGTGGCCGATCAGGTCCGGGGCCGCCGCCAGGACGGGCCGCCGGGCGGCCGGGGGGCGGCGGCCGGGAGCCCGGCGCACGAAGGCCTCGTAGGCGGCAACGAACCGGCGGTACCGCGGCGAGTCCAGCGCGCGGAGCATGGGAGCCCGGGCCTGTGCCCGCTGCTCCTGGAGGATGGCGAGCAGGGGCCGATAGATTTCGCGCTCTCGCCGGTCCGCCGCGGCCAGCCAGGCCTGCAACTGCTCGATCTGTACGTCCACATCGCGCGCGCGGCCGAGCACGGTGCCGATCCAGGTCAACTCCTGGCGAAGCCGCCCGGCACCCGGAGGCAGGCCCTCCTTGAAAAGGGCCATGGCGGCCCGCCCGCGGCGCGAGGCCACACGCATCTGGCGAAGTTCCTCCGGGTCCGTCCCGCGCCGCGTCCCCTCCTCGTGGGCCAGGAAGGCGGCGAAGTGCTTCCGAAGTACGGCCAGCGCCGCCTCGCTCACGGTCTGGGATGCCTTGACGGATGTCACCCCCAGCTCTGCCGGAGCGATCCCGCCCCCGGCGGCGCGTCGGCGCTGCCCCGGGCCTTCCGGGCGCGGCCCGGGCCGGACTTTCCGGTGCGACGGCAAGAGACCGGCAGGGGGGACATTACCAACCGGCGGGGGGCGCAAAACCTCCGCATCCCGTGGAAACCCGACCCAATGTTCCCCGGAGCCGGAGGGGGTCCCGGCCCCGCCGGGGGGGTTCGGCGAGAGATGCGGGTCTGCCATGAGGCGATGGCTCCAGATGGGGATCGGGCGCATCAGGAGAGAGGCCCCAAGCGCCTCTGCGGGCCTTGGGTGCTCTTCGGCCCCCGCCCGCTAGGCGAAGCAGGAGCCCCTCAGGCCCTCCAACACGACGGACTGCCAGGCCGGGCCGCGGGGCAGCCTGGTGCCCGGGGAGGCCGCGGGCCCGAACGGGAGGCACAGCATGGCGCCGGCGGCCACCGCCCCGGCAAGTTGAGCGATCCAGTGGGGGAGAAGATCCCGATGGGGGAAGTGCCAGGTGAGCGCGAACCCAGGGACACGGCCGGATTCAGGTGGGCCCCCGAGAGACGCCCCGTCGCGTGGACCGCGGCGGCAAGGACCGGGCCGAAGGTGCCGATGAACTCGGCCGGGTACGGTCTCACGGGGCCAGAGGGGCGAGGTCGGCGAGGAGGGGCCGGACCAGGCGTTCGATCTCATCCCGGGACCGGCGGAAGGCCTCGCGCACCCGCTCGGGAGACCCCTCGGCACGGGCCGGGTCGTTCAGAGGCCAGTGGCGGCGCCTGACCTTCGGCGGCAGGATCGGGCACCGCTCCTCGGCGTGGCCGCACACGGTGATCACGTAGTCCATCGTGCGGGCCAGATCCTCAGAGAACGCCTTCGACTGGTGATGGGAGATATCGATCCCCCCCTCCCGCATCACCTCCGCGGCGAAGGGGTTCAGCCCCTTGGGATCGATCCCGGCGCTGTGCGCCTCGATCGTTGCTCCCCCGTAGGCCCGGACGAACCCCTCGGCCATCTGGCTGCGGGCCGAATTCCCGCTGCAGACGAAGAGGATCCGGAGGGGCCGTCCCTCAGGCATTGCGGGACGCGATGGCCTCGATCACGTTGGCCACGTCCTCGCACCGATCCGTTACCGCCTCGAGCAGTTCGTAGATCTCCTTCCACTTCAGGACCTCGGCGGGCGGTCGTTCCGTGGCGAAGAGATCGGCGATGGCCTCGCGGAACAGATCGTCGGCGGTGTTTTCCAGGCGGTTGATCTCCACGCAGGCCGCCTCCGCGTCTTCGAGCCCGGGGAGGCTCTGGATCGCCTTGGCGATCAGCTCGGTGGCGGCCACGATGGGCTCCACCAGGCGGCGCACCTCCGCGGTCGGTTCCTGGATGTGGTAGAGCACCATGCGGGAGGCGGCCGCCTCGATGGTGTCCACCACGTTGTCGATCCCCGAGATCAGGGCCTGCAGGGTCGGACGCGAGATCGGGGTGATGAAGGTGCGGTTCAGGCGCCGGTGCATGTCGTGGGTCAGTTCGTCCCCCCGGTGCTCCAGCTCCTCCAGGCGTTTCCAGCCGTCCCGCAGGCCCGCCGGCGCGGCGACCATTTCCTGGAGCGTCCGGGCGG
>DASPOZ010000095.1:0-3889 GCA_035625755.1 Candidatus Sulfotelmatobacter sp. | reverse complement strand
TGTCCCCGCGCCGGGGGGAGGCGGGCTCAGTCACGGTCCAGCGCCTCCCGCTGCGCCGGCAGAGCGCGCCGGGCGTCTTCGAGGTCCGACGCGTCCGGCGTCGCGCAGAATTTCTCGATCTCGCGCCGAAGCGCCTCCCGCCGGTACAGGGTCAACGCCTCCTGGACCACGCGGCTCTTATTGACCGACCCGTCGGGAAAAACCTCACGATAGACCACCGGGTCGATGGACACCGTAAGCCGCGCCCGCCGCTTGGCACCCTTTTTTCCGGCCATGGCCTGCTCCTTGGTGGATGGTATGAAACTATATCATATTCTTCGTGTGATAAATATAGCGTCTTTTTCGTCCCGGTGTCAAGCAGGATCGGGGGGCCAGAGTGGGGCCTTACGGCGTCAAGGCCTTGGAGCGTGGCCCGCCGTGTGCGGCCGTGGGGGCAAGGGCGGGAAGGCGCGGGGGGGCCGGGGCGCGGGTGCGGTGCGCGCTACCGGTCCTCCCAGGCGGGCTTGCGCTTGTCCAGGAAGGCCTGGAGGCCCTCGGTGGCGTCGTGGGTGCGCATCAGGCGCACGCCGTAGAGCTCCTCCACGCGGTGGAGGCTTGCCGCGAAGTCGGGCGCGCCGGCCAGCAGGGCGCGCTTGGTCATCCCCAGCACGAGCCCGCTCTTCTCCCGGAGCGAGGCCAGGAGGCTCTGCAGCGCGCCCTCGAGCTGGTCCGCCGGCACGACGCGATTCACCAGGCCGAGCTGGAGCGCCGTGGCCGCATCCAGGCTGTCCCCCGTCAGCAGCAGCTCCATTGCCTTGTGCCATCCCATCAGGCGGGGGAAGACGACGGCGGCCACCGGCGGGAAGACGCCCACCTTGATCTCGGGCTGGCCGAACTTCGCCTGTTCCGAGGCCAGCACCAGGTCGCAGAAGGCGGCCAGCTCGCACCCGCCCCCCAGGGCCGCCCCCTGCACCACCGCGATGGTGGGGTGATCGCACTCCCCCAGCAGGTGGAAGATGCGGTGGAAGGCATCCAGCATCTTCGGCATCAGGTCGCCCATGTGCTCGCCCACCTCCACGCCGGCCGAGAAGGCCTTGCCGGCGGCGTCGAACACCAGGGCGCGCAGGTGGGGAAGCTGCCGGGCGCGCTCGATGGCGGCGTGCATCTCCTCCATCATGGCGATGTTCAGGACGTTGAGCGGGGGACGATCCAGCGTCACCCGCAGGACCTCCGCCGTCTCCTGCACACGGATGTGCGTGAACACCTGGCTCATGGCCGTCTCCACCCTCCCCCGTCCGGGATGTTCGTTCTATTTTCGCCCAGGCCGCTCAAAAAGGTCCAGATGCAAGGCGGCGCGCGACGGGCCGAGTGAGACGTACGCCGGGTACGTCGCAGCGAGCGCCCGAGCGCGCCAACGCCGCAGGTGGGCCTTTTTCAGCAGCCTGCTACGGCCCTAGCTTCTTGCCGCACTTCCCGCAGAACGTGAAGTCCGCGGGGATGCCCTTGGCGCCGCAGGCGGCACACTGCCGGGTGTAGGGCCCCCACACGAACTCGCTAGAGCCGCCCTCCGCGGCCCGGCGCCGGAGGCCCAGGTAATCGGGCTGCCGCTTCTCCACGAAGGCGGTCATGCCCTCGTGGGGCTCCAGGGCCATGAAGTGCAGGGCCAGCCACTCCCGGGCGTGCCCGATGGTGTTGTGCCAGGCCAGGTCCTTCCAGAAGTTGGTCTGTTGCTTGGTGTAGCGAAGGCATTCGGGGAATTTCTCGACGAGCTTGCGGCACATGGCATCCACGGCGCGGTCCAGCTCCGCGGCGGGCACCACCTGGTTGACGAGCCCCCATTGGAGGCAGGTCTGGGCGTCGATCTCCTCGCAGAGCCAGAGGATCTGGCGGGCCCGCCGGTCCCCCACCATGAGGGGCAGCCACTGGGTGGCCCCGCCGGCCGCCACGCTCCCCACCCGCGTGCCCACCTGGCGGATCACGACGTGCTCCGCGGCGATGGCCAGGTCGCAGGCCATGTTGAACTCGTTGCCGCCCCCCACCACCATGCCGTTGAGGCGCGCGATGGTGGGCTTGCCGATGTTGCGCAGGCGGTCGTGGGCCTGGCTGAAGACGCCCATGTACTTCCAGTAATCCCGCGGGGTCTTGGTGTAGGTCTCGGCGTACTCGCGGACGTCTCCCCCGGTGCAGAAGGCCTTATCCCCCGCCCCGGTGAGCACCAGCACGGCCACCCCGTCGTCCCAGGCGGCGTCCTGGAAGGCCTCGCCCATCTCCAGCAGGGTCTCCGCGCTGTAGGAGTTGTACACCTTGGGACGGTTGATGGTGACCGTCGCCACCCAGTCCTTCTTCGTGTAGAGGATGTCCTTGAACTGGAAGCTCTCGGCGGGTCGCGCCGCCATCGCCCCCTGGGGCCCGGTCCCCGGCATGCTCATGGCCACACCTCCTGTGTCGCAGTTGCCGGAACGGTTCGGTCAACGGCAGCCGGCGGGCCCTCCCTCCCGGCGAAGGGGATGCCCGCGGCACTGCCTCCACGCCACATCGCACGGATCCCGTCGGGGAGACCGGGGAGCACCCTGCGGGGGGCCGGCGCAGGTCGCAGCGGCGCGGGCCCAGACGGGCCGCGCGAGCCCGGCGGGGCCGCCGATGAGGGGCCGGCTACCGCCGCCCCGCGCGACTGGCCCGTACGGTGTGGTAACTCAGGGTCTTGAGGAGCACCGAGAGGTCCACGTTCTGGACCTTCACGCCGTCGGGCACCACGATCTGCGCGGGGGCAAAGTTCAGGATGGAGGTGACGCCGGCCTGCACCAGCAGGTCCGCCACCGCCTGGGCGGCGGCCGCCGGCGTGGCCACGATGGCGATCTTGATCCGGCGGCGGCGCAGGGCCGGCACCATCTTCGCGACGTCGTGCACCGGGACGTCCCCCACTCGCGTGCCCACGCGCTGCGGGTCCTCCTCGAACGCCATGGTGATGCGGAACCCCTGCTCGGGAAAGCGGGGATAGGCGGCCAGCGCGGACCCCAGGTTGCCCACGCCCACCAGGGCCACCTCCCAGTCCCGCTTGAGGCCCAGGATTCGTTCCAGATTGTGCCGGAGGTCGCGGATGTTGTAGCCGAGCCCGCGCACACCGAACTGGCCGAAATACGCCAGGTCCTTGCGGACCTGGGCGGAGTTGAGGCCGAACCGTTCGGCGAGCCGCTTGGAGGAGATGGTTCCCACCCCGTCCGCCTGCAGCTCCTCCAGGCAGCGGAGGTAGATGGAGAGCCGCGTCACCGTCTTCTCGGGGATCTTCGGCAGAGCCATGCCGCCCGTCCCCCGAGCTAACCCAGAAGGGCCCTGACGGATCGCTGGGCCAGGTCCCACAGGTCCCACCGGCCCCACCACCCCGCCGGGAAGAGGCCCAGGTACAGGGTGCCCACCGCGGCCGCGGCGGCGGCCACCACCAGGCCGGGCGTCACCGTGCCCGGCCCCGGCCCCGCCGCCGGCTCGCGCATGTACATCACCACCGTCACCCGCAGGTAGTAGTACACGGAGATCACACTGGTCAGCACGCCCACCACGGCCAGCACCACCTGATGCGCCTGCACGGCGGCGCTGAAGATGTAGAACTTGCCCATGAAGCCGCCCGTGGGCGGGAAGCCGGCCAAGGAGAACATGAAGATCGCCATGGCCAGGCCGAGCAGGGGGTGCCGGGATGCCAGTCCGGCGAAGTCGGCGATGCCCAGGCGGCGCTCGCCGCGCTCGGTGAGGGCGATGATGACGGCGAAGGCCCCCAGGTTCATGAGGGCGTACACCACCAGGTAGAACAGGGCGCTGGAGGCCGCCAGGGCGTCCCGCCCGGAGGCCAGGGCCACCAGCACGTACCCGGCGTGGGCGATGGAGCTGTAGGCCAGCATCCGCTTGATGTTCTGCTGGG
>DASPOZ010000094.1:0-2176 GCA_035625755.1 Candidatus Sulfotelmatobacter sp. | reverse complement strand
TCTTCCCGATCCCCAGGCGCTGCACCTCCCCCCGCATCAATTCGTTCATCAGGGCGCCCGCAAAAAGCCCCGTCTGGCTCATGAGGGACACCGTCCCGTCCTTCCAGTGCTGGTACGGGACGAAGGTGCCGATCAGGCGGCTGGCCATCGTCACCATACCGATGGTGTTGGGGCCGATCACCCGGGTGTCTCCCCCGCGGATCACGGCCGCCAGGTCCTCCTGATATCTCGGCCCGTCCCCGCCCGCCTCGCCGAAGCCCGCCGTGATGATCACGGCCGCGCCCACGCCCTTCGCCTGGCAGGCCCGGATGGCCTCCGCCACCGCCTCGCGCGGCAACACGATGAAGACCAAGTTCACCGGGCCCGGCACGTCGCCGATGCTGGGGTAGGCGCGCCGGGCCAGGATCTCCTGCGCCTTCGGGTTGATGGGGTAGATCGGCCCCGGGAAGCCACCGTCCACGATGTTCTTCAGCAGCGTGTACCCCGACTTCTCCGGGGACGATGATGCCCCGATGATCGCCACCGATCGCGGCTCCAGGAGGGGTGTCAGATCGCGCATGCGGGGCCTTTTCGCCGGGGAGGGAGAGGGGTCAACCGAGGGAGAGCGGGACCTCGCGCATGGCGGCCCAGTCGGGCTCGGCCCCCACGGCGTAGCCGGGGCACGCCAGCGAGCCGATGGCCAGGCGGCCCTTCTCGATGCGGAGGCGCACGGTCCCGCCCTCCGCGCGATAGAGGTCCGGATGGGCGGCCAGGAAGGCACGCTGCTCGGTCTCCGGCGCGCCCGCCATCCCGTTCACGTAATGGTGGCCGTTGCGCTCCACGTGCTCGAGGCCGAGCAGCGAGACCAGGGCCAGGTCCTGCTGCACGCTCACGCCCGCCTGGCATGTCAGGTCCTCCCCGGACATGAAGTGGACGGGCCGGCCCGCCTCCCGATTCCAGACCTCGCACCGGGCGGCGTTGAGGAGCGACTTGTAGAGCCCCTTACACGTTTTGCTGGAGACGCCGCGATAGCCGAGCCGCCGTGCGCGGGGGAACGCGTCCAGGTCCGCGTCGGACTCGTCGATGATCACGGGACATCGGCCGCCCAGGCGGCTCACATCCCGGTCCAGGGCCGACGCCCGCGCGATGGGCTGCTCGATGAAGAGGATCGCCTCGCGGAGCCGTCGCAGGTCCGGCGCGCCCTCCACGGCCCGCCAGAGCTCCAACGCTCCCTCGATGTCTGCGTACTGCTCGTTCCCATCCAGCGTCGCGCGGTACGGCCCCGGAAGACGGTCCAGCACCGCCGCGATGGCGCCCAGCCGGGCGAGGTCCTTCCCCACGTCGCCGCATACCTTGAGTTTGAAATAGGTGTGGCCGTAGGCGCCGATCACCTCCTCCAGCGTCTCGGGCAGCCCGTCGCCCACGCGGGCGCAGGGGGCCAGATCCGCCGCCGTGATGGGGTCGACCAAGCCCACGGTATGCCGCGCATGGATCGTCTCGCGGTGACGGAGCTGGGCGAAGAACGTCCCGAAGGCGAAGTCGGACAGCTCGGGGACGAAGTGCACCGGGGCCACGCCCGGCAGGTTGGCGCGCACCGCCTCGAAGCACGAGACGGCGTGGAGGCGACACAGGGCATCGAGCACAGCCCGGTCCAGGAGGGCCGGCCCGAAGCCGGCCACCAGCGGATTGAGCCGCCGCTCGCCGCAGGCCGCGATCTGAGGCCGGTAGTGCGCCGCGAAGAGGCCGAACGCGGTGTGCGGCGCGGGGTCGGCGGTGTAGAGGCGGCAGGCGATGCGCACGGCCTCTCGCAACTGCTCGAAGTTCTCCTCGTTGGAGAGGGAGACGTTCTTGTCGAACCACTTGGGCACCAGCATCTCCGCCGCCACGCCCCACGCCTCGCGGCCGCTCTCCAGGGCGATCCGAGCGCGCAGGAAGGCCTGGGGGGCCTGGGTCAGGGTCACCACGCCGAAGCGGAACGGCATGCGCAGGCGCACGTCCCGTTCGTAGAGGCGGACCTCCAGGATGCGAAGGCGCGGTGCGGGCGTCACGGCCGACATGCCAAGGCCTCCAGGATGCCGCGGACGTAGCCGATGGCCCGGGCCGCCGAGGCCGGACCATCCGGCTGATAGTCGAAGGGCTCCACCGCCACCACGCCGGCGTACCCGTTCCTCACCAGGGCGGCGAACAGGGGCGCGAA
>DASPOZ010000093.1:0-3047 GCA_035625755.1 Candidatus Sulfotelmatobacter sp. | reverse complement strand
CCCGAAAAGGCCTTCTACGTGGGCAACCCCATGGAGATCTGGCAGCAGGACGGGGAGCCGCTCTGGGTTCCCGAGGTGAACAACGCCTCGTGGTCCGGCCTGACCACGGCCGCCGAGGCGGCCGCCTTCATCCGCCAGCGCGGACTGTCCCGGGGGACCATCGCCCTGGAGCACGCCTTCTTCCCGGCAGACGCCTTCGCCGTCTTCCGCCAGGCGCTGCCCGAAGCGAAGCTGCTGGAGGCCACGCCCCTCCTAGAGGAGCTGCGCGCCGTGAAGCGACCCGACGAACTGGCCCTGCTGCGGGAGGCCTCCGACGGGGTGGTGGAATCCATGCGGGCGGTGATGCAGGGCACGCCGCCCGGCACCACGGGGCGCGAGATCTGCGAGCGGCTGCGGCAGGAGGAGACGCGGCGCGGCCTCAACTTCGAGTACCTGCTGGTCGCCATCGGGCCGAGCTTTATCCGCGCGCCGTCCGAGGCAAAGTGGGAGCGGGGGCGGATCCTTTCGCTGGATTCGGGCGGCAACAAGCACGGCTACATCGGCGACCTGGCCCGGATGGCCGTGATGGGCAAGGCCACGCCCCTGATGCGCGACCTGCTGGCCGAGGTGAATGCCGTCCAGATGGCGGCCCGCAAGGCGGTCCGGGCGGGGGCCCCGGGCGGCGGCGTCTTCGAGGCGGCGCTGGCGGAGCAGGCCCGTTGCCCCCACGCCAAGGAGATGGTTTTCCTGGCCCACGGCATGGGCCTGGTGCAGCACGAGGCCCCGCACCTCACCGGCACCGGCTTCGTGCCGTACCCGGGGACGCACGAGCGGCGGCCTCTGGAGGCCGGCATGGTGCTTTCCATCGAGACCGAGGCGAAGAACCCCGAGGTCGGCTACATCAAGCTGGAGGACACCATCGTCGCCACGCGCGACGGCTGGGAGGCCCTGGGCGACGCGGCGCGCGACTGGACGGAGGTGGACGGCTAATGGGCGCCGGGGATCCCGCGCCGTTGGCCGTGGCCTGGAGGAAGCTATGAAACTCGCAACCTTCGAGGTGCCGACGAAGGTGGGGCCGGTGCGCCGTATCGGCGCCGTGGTGGGCGCGGAGGGCGATCGGTTCGTGGACCTCACGGCGGCCTGCGCCCGCATGCTGGCGGACCAGGGTGACGGCCGGGCCGGGGAGCGTGCCGCCTTCCTGGTGCCGGCAGACATGGCGGGCTTCGGGGCGGGTGGTACCGAGGCCCTGCGGACGGCGCAGGACGCGCTGGACCACGTGCGGGGCCTGCCCGAGGGCGGGGAGGGCGCAGCGGGCCCGCGCGGGGAGACCCTCGTGTACCGTCGGGACGAGGTCCAGCTTCTCGCCCCGATCCCGCACCCGCATTTCATCCGAGATTTTGCAGGTTTCGAGCGACACCTCAAGAAAACGTTCGGGGATATGGGATTTCAAATCCCAGAGTCGTGGTACCGCCGGCCGCTGTGTTTCATGGCCAATCCGGGCACCGTGATCTCCCCGGAGGCCGAGGTCCTCTGGCCCGGCTTCACGCGGAAGCTGGATTACGAGCTGGAGATCTGCGCGGTCATCGGCGTGCCCGGCCGGGATATCCCGGTGGAGAGGGCCCGCGAACACATCCTGGGCTTCACCATCCTGAACGACTTCAGCGCCCGCGACATCCAGCCGGACGAGATGGCCATGCGGACCGGCCCCTTCAAGAGCAAGAGCTGGGCCTGGGGGCTGGGGCCCTGGATCCTGACCCGGGACGAGATCCCCAACCCCGGCGCGCTCCACATGGCCGTCCGCGTGAACGGAGAGACGTGGGCGAAAGTCGTCCCCGAGGATATGTATTGGACCTTCGAAGAGATGGTGGCCTACACCTCCACCCACGAGGAACTGCGTCCCGGCGACATCTTCGGGTCCGGCACGGTCTCGGGCGGCTGCGGCATGGAGATCGGCCGCTGGCTGCAGCCAGGAGACCTGGTAGAGTTGGAGATCGAGAAGATCGGCGTCCTGCGCCACCGGATCGGCCACCCCCTGCCCACCCCTGCCTCGTGGGTGCCCAGGGGGTAGCCCCTGGGAAACCGATAGCATGACCCCACAAGGCTGGCGCCTGCTGCCCCATATCGCGGAGGTAAGCCGATGGGCACCGGTAAGCGCGGCTCGCGTTGATGGCGGCACAGCGAGGGGCCAATCTCGTTGTGATGCTCCGTGAGGCCCCCGCCGCATAACAGGAATGGGACCGACGCTTCCGGTCCGGATACCTGGGGCCGGTTCCGTTGCGACGCCCCCATACCAAGGACGCAGGAAGATACGTGCTAGGCCGCCAACCTCGCCTTTCGTGTGCGGGACCGCCGTGGGGTAGGCCTCAGGCTTTCTAGCCTTGATTCAAGGAGTTACAGGGGATGTGGACGGATTCATCTGCCCGGGCAGGTGGGGGGCTAGGCGCTGCCCGTTGGTCTGCCGATGACTCCTGGTTTGTCCGGAGGTTTCCCTCGTCATATATTAGCTAGCAAAAGGGATGCCCCGCCGTGCACTTCGCGGGGACCGCTCGCAGGCTGCCTCTGAACGCATCGGGGCAGCGGGGCCGGCAACGTTGGCCCTTGACCTGACACGGTCAAGGGCTTTTTTCTTCGCCAACGGCACGGTACAGATCCCTCGCATCCTGAAGGACCTCTTGGGATCGGGTCGAGAGCCGCGTGCGTCGGAACCTCGCCGAGCTGTCAAAGCCCAGGGCAACCTAGACTCGGGCGGGTGGCCCGGCCGCGCGAGGCGGGGTGGAATGGCGGGCGCCGCAAAGGCCGCCCGCGCGGCGAAGCCGATGCGTGAACCCTTCCGCCATTCTTTCTTCAGCCGGGCCCTTCACCCCGGAGAGCGGGAGAGGTCGGGGCACGCTCGCCCATTGGCCCTGGACAGCGGATCGCAGGTGGCCGTGATCGGGGGCGGCCCGGCGGGTTCGTTCTTCAGCTTCTTCCTGCTGGAGCTGGCCCAGAGGGTGGGGAAGGAGATCACGCTGGACATCTATGAGCCACGGGATTTCTCTCTCCCCGGCCCCGCCGGTTGCAATATGTGC
>DASPOZ010000092.1:0-15537 GCA_035625755.1 Candidatus Sulfotelmatobacter sp. | reverse complement strand
TTCAGCGATGCTCGGGGGTGCGGCCCGGGCTCGAGACCAGGGCGGCGATGGCGCGGCCGATCTCGGCGGGGGAGTCCTCCTGGATGAAGTGGCTGCCCCGCACCGTGACCTCCTGCTGGTTCGGCCAGGTGCGGCAGAACTCCCGTTGGGGGCCCACCAGGATGGACCCCGGGTGGGCGTTGAGGAACAACTTGGGAACGTCGCTGGAGGCCAGCCAACGCGCGTAGCCTTCCACGATGGCCACGACGTCGGCGGGCTCGCCGTCCAGGGGGATCTCCCGCGGCCAGGAGAGCATCGGGCGGCGGCGCTCGCCCGGCTCCCGGAAGGGGCGGCGGTAGGCATCCATCTCCGCCGGGGTGAGTTCCCGCAGCACGCTCGCCGGCAGGATCCGCTCCACGAACACGTTCTTCTGCAACACGACCTCTTCGCCGGCCGGCGAGCGCATGGCCTGGAAGATGGCGCGCGCCGGCTGGGGCCACTCCTCCCACCTCAGGGGCCGCACGATCCCCTCCATGTACACGATCCCCCGGATGCGCTCGGGGTGGCGGTGCGCCCAGTGGAAGGCGAGGGCGGACCCCCAGTCGTGCCCCACCAGCGTGACGTTGCGCGTGAGGCCGAGGGCCTGGAACCACGCGTCCAGATAGCGGGCGTGGTCCGCGAACCGGTAGGAGCCGCTGGGGGCCGCACCCGAATCTCCCATCCCGATCAGATCGGGGGCCAGGCAGCGGGCCACCCCCTCGACATGAGGGATCACGTTTCGCCACAGGTACGACGACGTGGGGTTCCCGTGGAGGAACACGGCGGGGTCGCCCGCGCCGGCCTCCACGTAGGCCATCTCGGTGTCGAGCACACGGATGCGCTGCCTTGCGTAGGGATCGCCGGGGGAAGGCACTGGACGTGTCATGGCTGCTCTCTCTGCGGCCTCAGAGCTTGTGAAAAAACCCCGATCCGCCGTTCTGCGCTCAGCTTCCCGACGGGGGCCGCCCCCGGGCCCCGCCCCAACCGTCGCGCCTCCCAGCGCGGCGGGACGCGATGGGCTGCGCAGCCCCGCCTTTGCTTTCCAGGCCTTCCCCCGCAAGCGGGGGCCCCGGCGTCTTCGATGGGGCCGGTGCTCGCACCTGCGGGCGGGACCCGGGGGCGGCCCCCAAAAACGATTTTTTCACAAGCTCTCAGGGAAGCCCGCCCAGCGCCAGGTAGGCGGCCACGCCGGCGACGGTGGCCCAGGCGGCGTGCCTGCTGGCCGCCCCCACGGCGATGGCCAGGAGGATGGCGGCCGCGCGCGGGCCGAGGGCGGGGTGGGGGATGTTGCCCACGGGGAAGGCCAGGCTCGATCCCAGCCCGGCGATGGCGGCCACGGAGGCGTACTGGAGCCAGGTGGCCACGCGGCCGCGCACGAGGCGCTCGGCCCGCAGGAACTGGGGCAGCGCCCGTTCCAGGTAGCAGGCCAAGCCCACGACGAGGATTACGCCGACGCGCGCCAAATCCATGGCTCCATCCGCGCTCATGGTCCGCCCGCCGGCGCGGTCGGAGGGATCACCCCGACGCGCGCCGGATCCATGTCCTGCTCCCCCCTGTGAGGAAGGAGATGAGGGTGGCGGCGGCCGCGGCCTCGAGGATGAGCCCCCAACGGGGGGAGAGGGCCACGGCCCACGGCGCCGCGGCGAAGGCCACGGCGGCGGCGGCCAGCGAAGGGCCCTCGCGCACGTCGGCGGCCAGCATGGCGGCGATGAACACCGGAAACACGAAACGGAGGGCCTCGTCGTAGCGGCCCGGGATGCGGGTGCCGAGGCCGAACCCCGCCAGGCAGCTCATCACCCAGCAAGGAAACACCACGACGCCCACGCTCAGGTAGATGCGGGTGGCCTCGGGGCCGCTGGCCCGCTGCATGGGCGTGAGGGTGCCGGCGAAGCTGCTCATGGAGACCGTCTGGGCCGCCAGGGCGCGGGCGATCCCCCGGAGGTGCCGGAAGTACGGGACCAGGGTGAAGCTGATGATCAGGAAGCGGAGGTTGATGACCAGCCCCGTGACCACCATCTGCAACAGGGGGGCCCCGGCGGTCCAGAGCTCCGCCACGGCGATCTGCACCGGGGCCGCATAGATGATGGCCGCCATCAGCCCCGTCTCCAGGCCGGTGAACCCGTTGGCCTTGGCGGTGAGCCCGGTGGCCAGCCCGACGGGAAAGAAGGTGAGGACGATGGGGATCGCCACGCGGAGCCAGGTCCTGACGGAGGCGCGATCCGGCAGGGGCGGCGGTTCGGTGGAAGTGGTCATGGCCGCACACTGTACCGCAAACAGACGGCGGGCGCGAGTCGCCATGGCCTCCCTGGGCCTGCGCTGTCCCCAGGGTGGTCCCTCCCAACTTTGAACGTTGAACATCGAACATTGAACGTCGAATGTTGAACCTCCCGCAGAGGGCCTTCGGCTTGACTTTTCCGGGGGTTCCGCTATTGTCGCCCCCGTGGCGGCGGGCCCGTTTCGGCGGGGCCCCACGCCGTGGAGCGCGGTGCGGGCGCGGGGTGGCGGGCCCGGCGGCGAAGGAGCCATGCGGAAGATCCGGTTCGGCACGGACGGCTGGCGGGGCGTGATCGCGGACGATTTCACCTTTGCGGCCGTGCGCCGGGTGGCGGCCGCCGTGGCGCGCCGCCTCCCGCGGGCCAGCGGCGCCGGCGCGCTGGTGGTGGGACACGACACCCGCTTCCTGGCGTCCGCCTTCGCCCGCGCCGCCGCCGAGGTGCTGGCGGCGCAGGGTCTCACGGCCCACCTCACCCGCACGTTCGCCCCCACGCCCGCCTTCGGCTGGGCCGCCCTGGAGCGCGGGGCGGACGGCGCCATCGTCATCACGGCCAGCCACAACCCGCCGGAGTACTGCGGCGTCAAGCTGAAGGATCGCCACGGCGCCCCAACCCCGCCCGAGGTCACCGCGGAGATCGAGGCCGAACTGGACCGCGCGGGCGACGCGGCGACGGGGCGACGCGGCGACGCGGCGACCGGACGGATCGTTGCCTTCGATCCGCGGCTATCGTACCTGAAGCGGCTGGCCGAGCTGGCGGACATGGATGGGATCGCGGCCCTGCGGGCCCCGGTGGTCGTGGACGCGATGTGCGGGGCCGGCCAGGGGTACCTGGCCGGCTTCCTGGCCGAGCGGGGGCTTCCCGTCACGGAACTGGCCGCGGAGTTGAACCCCCTCTTCGGAGGCCGCCAGCCGGAGCCGGTGCCGGCGAACCTGCGGGAGCTGCAGGCCGCCTGCCGCGCCCGCGGCGCCGTGGGCTTCGCCCTGGACGGCGACGCGGATCGCCTGGCCGTGGTGGACGAGCGGGGGCGCGCCTGGAGCCCGCACCAGCTCATGGCCGTGGTGGTGGATCACATGGCGCGCCGGCGGGGCGGCCGCGGCCGCATCGTGAAGGGCTTCGCCGTGGGCCGCCAGGTGGACGCGGTGGCGGCCGCCGCGGGCCTGCCCCTCACGGTGGTGCCCATCGGGTTCAAGTACATCGCGGCGCACATGCTGCGGGGCGACGTGCTGGTGGGGGGCGAAGAGAGCGGCGGCATCGGCATCCAGGGTCACCTCCCGGAGCGGGACGGATCCGTGGTGGCCCTCCTGGTGCTGGAGGCCGTGGCCGGGGCGGGCCGCCCCGCGGCCGATGTGCTGGATCGCCTCGAGGGGCGCGTGGGCCCGTCCCACTACCGCCGGGTAGACTGGGACCTCCCCCGGGACCTCACGCGCGAGGTGGTCCTGGCCCGCCTGGCGGGGCTGCGGCGGGGCCTTCCGGGCGAGGGGCCGGCCGCACTGGATGAACTGGACGGGCTGAAGCTCCGCTTCCCGGACGAGAGCTGGATCCTCTTTCGGCCGTCGGGCACGGAGCCGCTGCTGCGGGTGTACGCGGAGGCGGCGGACCCCGCGCGGCTGGACCGCCTGATGGGCGCCGCGGCCGCCGCCGTGCGCGAGGCCGTGGGCGACGTGATCGAGGAGCGCGATGGCAAAGCCACGGCCTGAGCCGGCGAAGGCGCCCAGCGTCACCACCACCCATCGGGCCCTCCTCACCGAGGAGCGCCCCTGGGGCCGCTGGACGGTGCTGGAGGAGGGGCCGGGATACAAGATCAAGCGCATCGAGGTGGAGCCGGGCCACCGCCTGAGCCTCCAGATGCACCACCACCGCAGCGAGCACTGGATCGTCCTGTCCGGCACGGCCAAGGTGGTGAAGAGCGGCCAGGTGCTCTACGTCCACCCCCACGAGTCCACTTTCGTGCCGGCCGCCACCCACCACCGGATCGAGAACCCGGGCCTCCTCCCCCTGGTCATCATCGAGATCGCCAACGGCGAGTACCTGGGCGAGGACGACATCGTGCGGTTCGAGGACGATTACCAGCGCGCCCCCGCCCCGGGCGGCAACAGCCGGCGCCCGCGCCGCCGGGCGGGCCGCTAGTGCCGCGCGCGGCGGGCGCCCTCCACGTGGCCATCCTGGCGGGGGGCCGCGGCGAGCGGTTCTGGCCCCTCAGCACCCCCGAAGCGCCCAAGCAGTTTCTGGCCCTGGCCGGCCCCGGCCCCGAGCGGGGTCGCGGGGCGACGCTGCTCCAGCAGGCGGCGGCGCGGGCGGAGGGCCTGGCCCCGTGGGCCCGGCGCCTGGTGGTGGCGGGGCGCGCCCACGCCGCCCTGGTGCGGGCCCAGCTCCCGGAGCTCCCCTCGCACAACGTGATCCTGGAGCCGGCCGGGCGGGACACGGCGGGGGCCATCGCGCTGGCGTGCGCGTGGGCCGCCCGGCGGGACCCGGCGGCGCGCCTGCTGGTGACGCCGGCGGACCACGCCGTGCCCCACGCGGCCGCCTTCCGCGAGGCCGTGGGGGCCGGCCTGCGCGTGCTGGACGCCCGCCCCGAGGCCCTCGTCACGCTGGGGATGGGGCCCACGCGGCCCGAGACGGGTTACGGCTACATCCAGGTGGGAGACCCCGTGCCGGGCGTGCCGGGGGCGGCCTGGGCCCGCCGCTTCACCGAGAAGCCGGACCCGGCCACGGCCGAGGGGTTCCTCCGCGAGGGCGGCTACCGCTGGAACAGCGGGATCTTCCTCTGGGCGCTGGCCGGCATCCGGGAGCGCCTGCGGGAGCACCTCCCGGCCCACGCCGCGCTGGTGGATCGCCTCTGCGAGCTGGAGGAGGCGGCGTGGCCGGCCGCCCTGGAGGCGGAGTTCCCGCGCCTTCCCAAGATCTCCATCGACTACGGCGTGATGGAAAAAGCATCCGACGTGGCCGTCGTGCTGGCCGACTTCGCCTGGGACGACCTGGGGGCGTGGAGCGCGCTGCCGCGCGTCTTTCCGGCCAACGGCCAGGGCAACGTCGTGCAGGGGCCGGCGCGCCTGGTGGACGTGGAGGACTGCATCGTCGTTTCCAGCGGGCGGCCCATCGGCGCCGTGGGGCTGCGCGGCCTGGTGGTGGTGGAAGGCCCGGGCGGCGTGCTGGTATGCCCGCGGGAGCGGGCGCAGGAGGTGCGCCGCATCGCCGAAGAGCGCTAGCAGGCTGCTGAAAAAGGCCCATCTGCGGCGTTGGCACGCTCGGGCGCTCGCTGCGGCGTACCCGGAGTACGCCTCACTCAGCCCATCGCGTGCCGCCTTGCATCTGGACCTTTTTGAGCGGCCTGCACGGGGCGGGGTTCAAAGGGTTGCTGATAAGAGCCCGCCTCCCCATTGCGGAGCGCGGAATCCACGTGCCGCCTTGCATCTGGACCCTTTTGAGCAGCCTGCACGTGCGGAGGCAAAGGAGGAAGGATGACGCGGCGGGCCCTCATCACCGGGATCACCGGCCAGGACGGGTCCTACTTGGCCGAGCTGTTGCTGGAAAAGGGCTACGAGGTATTCGGGGTGGTGCGGCGCTCCAGCACGGAGACGCTGGACCGGATCGAGCACCTGCGGGACCGGGTGAGCCTCTGCCAGGGAGACCTGCTGGATCAGTCCTCCCTGGCCACGGTCCTCCGCGACGCGCGGCCGCACGAGCTGTACAATCTGGGGGCCCAATCGTTCGTCCCCGCCTCCTGGAACCAGCCCGTGCTCACGGGCGAGTTCACGGCGCTGGGGGTGACCCGGATGCTGGAGGCGGTGCGCCAGGTGGATCCGACCATCCGGTTCTACCAGGCCAGCTCCAGCGAGATGTTCGGCCGGGTGCGGGAGACGCCGCAGACCGAGCGCACACCCTTCCACCCCCGCAGCCCCTACGGCGTGGCCAAGGTGTACGGCCACTTCATCGCGGTGAACTACCGGGAGAGTTACGGGCTGTTCATCTGCTCGGGCATCCTGTTCAACCACGAGTCGCCCCGGCGGGGCCTGGAGTTCGTGAGCCGCAAGATCACGGACGGCGTGGCGCGCATCAAGCACGGCCTGGCCCGGGAGCTGCGCCTGGGCAATCTGGAGGCGCGGCGGGACTGGGGCTACGCCGGGGACTATGTGGAGGCCATGTGGCTGATGCTGAACCAGGATGTGCCGGACGACTACGTGGTGGCCAGCGGCGAGACCCACTCGGTGCAGGAGTTCTGCGAGGTGGCCTTCGCCCGCGCCGGTCTCTCCTGGCGCGACCACGTGACGGTGGATCCGCGGTTCGTCCGCCCCGCCGAGGTGGACGTGCTGCTGGGTGACGCCGCCAAGGCCCGCGCCCGGCTGGGGTGGAAGCCCCGCGTGACGTTCCGCGAGCTGGTCGAGATGATGGTGGACGCCGACCTCGCCCGCTTGGCCGTCCCCCCCCGTCGCGCGAAAGGGTGAGCGTGCGGGTGCTGGTGACCGGCATCGCCGGCTTCGCCGGGTCGCACCTGGCCGAGGCCCTGGCGGCCCGCGGCGACGTCCTGAGCGGCCTGGTGGAGCCGGGCACCAGCCTCCGGAACCTGGAGCCGGCCCTGCAGCGCTTCCCCGGCGCTTTGGCCCCGGGCCGCCTCCCCCAGGTGGACCTGCGGGACGGCGAGGCCGTCGGCGCCGCCCTGCGGGACCTGGGGCCCGACGCCGTCGTGCATCTGGCCGCCATCGCCTACGTGCCCTACGCCGTGGCCCATCCGGCCGAGACCTTCGCCGTGAACGTGGGCGGCACGCGGCACGTGCTGGAGGCGGTGGCGCGGCACCGGCCCCGGGCCCGGACGCTGGTGGTGACCACCAGTGACTTCTATCGGCCGGCCCCCGACGGGCGGCGGGCCATGGACGAGGACCACGCCATCGAGCCGCGCAACGCCTACGCCGCCAGCAAGGCCGAGGCGGACCGGCTGGCGGCGGAGCACGCGGCGGCGGGGCTGCCCGTGGTGCGCTTGCGCCCCTTCAACCACACCGGGCCGCGCCAGGAGGCGCGCTACGTCTGCTCGGATTTCGCCCGCCAGGTGGCCGAGGCGGAGGCGGGGCAGCGGGAGCCCGTCATCCGCGTCGGCAACCTGGACGTCTGGCGCGATTTCAGCGACGTAGGCGATATCGTGCGGGGCTACGTCCTGGCGCTGGAACGGGGGCGGCCGGGGGGCGTCTACAACCTCTGCGCGGGGGTGGCCGTGCGCGTCGGCGAGATACTGGACCGCCTCGTGGGCATGGCCCGCCGCCCCATTCGGGTGGAGGTGGACCCGGCCCGCTGGCGCCCGGCGGACACCCCGTGGTTCCTGGGGGACGGGGGGCGGGCGTGCCGCGAGTTGGGCTGGACCCCCGCCATCCCGCTGGAGCAGACTTTGCGCGACCTACTGAATTACTGGCGCGCCGGGCTGGCCGCCCCTGCGGCGGCCCGGGGGGCGGCCGGCGCGGGGGATATCCCATGAACATCTGCGTGGTGGGCACGGGCTACGTGGGGCTGGTGACGGGGGCGTGCTTCGCCGAGTTCGGCGTGAACGTCACCTGCGTGGACAAGGACACGGCCAAGATCCGCCAGCTCCGCGAGGGGAAGGTCCCCATCTACGAGCCGGGGCTGGGCGATCTGGTGGCCAAGGGCATCCGGGCGGGGCGTCTCCGCTTCATCGACGACCTGGCCGAGGGGGTGCGGTCCTCCCTGGTGCTCTTCATCGCGGTGGGCACGCCGCCGCTGGGCGACGGCTCCACGGACCTGCGCTATGTGGACGAGGTGGCGGAGGCCATCGCCCGGCACCTGGACGGCTACAAGCTGGTGGTCACCAAGAGCACCGTGCCGGTGGGCACGGGGCGGCGCATCCGCGAGATCATCGCGCGCACCCGGCGCGAGAACGTGGAGTTCGACGTGGCGGCCAACCCCGAGTTTCTGCGGGAGGGGGCCGCCATCGAGGACTTCCTGCGCCCCAACCGGGTGGTGATCGGTGCCGAGAGCCCGCAGGCGGTGGCCATCCTGAAGGACCTCTACCGCCCCCTCTACCTGCTGGAGACCCCCTTCGTCCTCACGGACGTGCCCACGGCCGAGCTGATCAAGTACGCCGCCAATGCCTTCCTGGCCACCAAGATCTCCTTCATCAACGAGCTGGCCCGGCTGGCCGAGGCGTTGGGCGTGGACGTGCACCAGGTGGCCGTGGCCATGGGGCTGGACAACCGCATCGGGAAGAAGTTCCTGCACCCCGGGCCCGGCTTCGGCGGGTCGTGCTTCCCCAAGGACCTCAGCGCCCTCGCCCAGCTCGGCAGGGAACACGATGTTGCGCTCGGCGTGGTGGAGGCCGCGCTGGCGGCCAACGGGCGCCAGCGGGCCTGGGCCGTGGAGAAGATCGAGGCGGCGGCCGGCGGTGTGGCCGGGAAGGCGGTGGGGGTGCTGGGCCTGGCCTTCAAGCCCAACACGGACGACATTCGCGAGGCCCCCGCCATGGCCATCGTGGGCGAACTGCGGGCGCGCGGGGCCCGGGTGCGGGCCTACGATCCGGAGGCCATGCCGCGGGCCCGCGAGTTCTTCGCGGACCTGGACTGCCGCGCGGACGCCTACGCGGTGGCCGAGGGGGCGGACGCGCTGGTGGTGGTGACGGAGTGGAACGAATTCCGCAACCTGGACCTGGAGCGCCTCCGCGGCCTGATGGCCCGCCCCGTGCTGGTGGACCTGCGCAACGTGTACGACCCGGCCAAGGCCCGCGCCCTGGGCTTCGCCTACCACGGCGTCGGCCGCCCGTAGCAGGCCGCTGAAAAAGACCCATCTGCGGCGTTGGCGCGCTCGCGCACTCCCTGCGGCGTACCCGGCGTACGCCTCAGTCGGCGCTTCGCACGCCGCCTTGCATCTGGGCCTTTTTGAGCGGCCTGCGCAGGCAGGGGTATTCAGTCACCTGCGAGGAGCGCGCGCGGGTCAGCCTTCAGCCGATAGATGTCGGCTGGCCATTCTGTTGCATCCGCCCAGGACCTATGATCGACGGCCCCGAGACCGGTGACCTGTACCAGGCGCGCGTGACGTTCCGGGTGGAGTTCGCGGACACCGACACGCAGGGCCGGGTATACTACGCCAACTACTTCCGCTACTTCGACCGGGCGCGTTTCGCCTACTGGGAGGCCATCGGCTGCGACGAGGCCGGGGTGCGCCGCTGCGAGGACGAAACGCTGCTGGCGGACGTGGGCGCCGCCTACAAGGCGCCGGTGAGGTTTTGGGAGCAGGTCACCGTGCGCTGCCGCGTGGCGCGCCTGGGCCGCAGCAGCCTGCACACCGTCTATCAGGTGTCCGCCGGCCCCGAGGGCCGCCCCATCGCGGAGGGCCACGAGACGCTGGTCTGGTTCGACCCGCGCACCGGCCGGCCCGTCCCCATCCCGGAGGACATCCGCCGGCGCATCGAGGCCTTCGAGGGCACCCGCCTCGCCCCCCCCGAAGGTGGGACGCGGGGAGGTTAGAACGCCAGGACGCCCCGATGCCCGCTCGTTCGAAGCGTCCGAGGCTCCCAGCGTCCAAGCGTCCTAGCGGAGAGGGTTCAGCAGGTTGCTGAAAAACCCATTCTCTCCCAGGCTGCTCAAAAAGGTCCAGATGCAAGGCGGCGCGCGATGCGAGCCGCGAGGCGTACTTTGTCCGTACGTCGCAGCGTCGCGCGAGCGCGCCAACGCCCCACCCGCCGCTGCCGAGGCGGCGGGGAGAGATGCTGGGCCTTTTTCAGCAGCCTGTTAGAGGACGCCATGCGCGTCCTCCACGCCACCGACGTCCGTCATCTCTCCCTCATCGCGCGCCACGGGCTCTTCGCCGGGGCCCGCCGCGCCGCCTGCGTGCCGGACACCCCGGCGGGCCACGCCTACGTGGAGCGGGTGATGGCCGAGCAGGGCCGCCGGGGCTGGCCCATGGCCGCCCTCGTCTTCGAAGTGGACGAAGACGAGGTGACGCCCACGGACGACCCGTACGGCATCGGCCTGGCGCTGGCGCGGCCGGCCGCGGGGCTCCCCCCCCGCCTGCTGGACAAGGTCCAGGCCATCGAACCCCAGGGGCGCGGCATCGCCTCGGCCTTCCTGGAGTGGGAGGCCGGGCACGGCCTCCGCTGGCTCGATCCGAAACGCCTGGACCGCAACGCCACGCTGCAGTTCAACGCGGCGCTGCGCGAGCGGGGCGTCCTGCCGCCGGACGGCCTCGAGGCTGCGCGGCGGGGCCTGGCCGAGCGGCGGGGGGTCCGCGCCATCCCGGTGGCCGCCTTCGGGTTCACCGTGGTGCTGGGGGCAGCCGCGGCCTTCCTCCTGTTCGCCGGCCGGGGCGGGGCCCCGCCGGCCAACGCCACGGAGGCGATCTACCGAAAGCACTGCGCCGGCTGCCACGGCCAGACGGGGAGAGGGGACGGCCTGGAGGCGCGCCTCACCTTCCTGAAGGTGCCCGACATGACCGACCGGACCCGCATGGGGGCCTTGAGCGACGAGTTCCTCGCCACGTCCATCGCCAAGGGCTCGGCCGCCCTGGGCGGCACCGCGGGCATGCCCGGCTGGGACCACCTGCTGACGCAGGATCAGATCCGCGCCCTGGTCGCCTACATCCGCACCTTCAGCCGGCCGTCGCGGCCCTCGCGGTAACGGGCCTTGGGCGGCGCATGAGCCGCCGGAATGCCAAGGACGCCAAGGCGCAGCCGGTTCATCTTGGCGATCTTGGCGTCTTGGCGGTTGCAAGGGAGGCGCCATGCTGCACATCTTCGTCCCCGAGGTCTCCGTCGCAGAGAAGCTCGTCCGGTCGCTCGCGGTGTACGTGTTTCTGCTGGTCGCCTTCCGGTTTACGGGCAAGCGGCAGGTGGGGCAGCTCACGCCCTTCGACCTGGTGGTGTTGCTCATCATCTCCAACGTGGTTCAGAACGCCGTCATCGGGCCCGACAACTCCCTGGGAGGCGGGCTGCTGGGGGCCATCGTCATCCTCCTCCTGAACTGGGCCGTGGTCGAGATCGCCTTCCGCTACAAGCGGGCCCGCCGCCTGTTGGAGGCGACGCCGACGCTCCTCATCCACAACGGCCATGTCCTCCACGAGAACCTGCGCCGAGAGCGGGTGACGCTGGACGACCTGTTGGCAGCGCTCCGGAAGAACGGCGTGGTGGAACCGTCGCAGGCGCGGTACGCGGTCCTGGAGGAGACCGGCACCATCAGCGTGATCCCCCGCGCCGCCGGGAGCGACCCCGGGCCACCCCTCCGGCCCGCGTGACTGCGCGGAAGCTTTCCGCGGGCGCTGCCGCGCGGTCGTCCCGGGAGGTCGGGCGCCTGATATCCCGCAGGCCGAGCGCTGACGGATTCCGGAAGCCTCCGGTCCCGCGTGGCGCATCCGGAAGATTGGGCGGCCGTCGCATTGAGCCCTTGACACCCCGCTACCGCCAAGGCAACAATCCTCCCCACCGGGGTGCGTCGGACCCGCAGGACCGCGTCGAGGAGGCGGTCCGCACCGCCCACTAAGTAGCAGGAGACTGAAGCACCTTCTTGCGCCCAGGCTGCTCAAAAAGGTCCAGATGCAAGGCGGCGCGCGATGCGAGGCGCGAGGCGTACTCGCTCCGTACGTCGCAGCGTCGCGCGAGCGCGCCAACGCCGCAGATGGGCCTTTTTCAGCAGCCTGCTGGGAGGCCAGCATGTGGAAGGTCGTGGATTTGAGCCACCCGTGGGGGATGGATACGCCCCCGTGGGTGGGTTACCCCTCGCCCAAGATCACGTACACGCAGCGGCTCCCGTACAACAAGATCGTGAGCCAGTGGATCGAGACCTCGCTGCACATCGGCACCCACATGGATGCGCCGCTGCACGGCACGCCCGGCGGCTGCGACATGGCCAGCATCCCCCTGGAGCAACTGGTGGGCGACGGCGTGATCGTGGATATCAGCGCGGACGTGGGGGACTGGGGCTTCATCACGCCCGAGATGATCACCAAGCGGGCCGACGTGCGGAAGGGCGATATCCTGCTCTACCACACCGGGTACCACGACTACTACACCTACGGGAAGACGCCGGACGAGGAGCGGTACATGTGCAGGCACCCCGGGCCGCGCTCGCCCGAGTTCGCCCGCTGGGTGGTGGACATGCAGTTCAAGTGGATCGGCTTCGATTTGGGGTCCGGCGACCACCCCATGAACACCACCATCCGGGACATGCGGGCCGACCTGGCCCGGGAGTTCGAGGCCAAGGTGGGGAAGCCCATGGAGGAGATCTTCCCGCGCAAGGACTTCTTCTTCATGCACCGCATCCCCTTCGCCGCCCGCATCCCGCACGTGGAGAACATCGGCGGCGACATCGACCAGGTGCTGAACCGGCGCTGCCGCATCGGGGCCTTCCCCTGGAAGTTCAAGGGGGGCGAGGCCAGCATCTGCCGGGTGGTGGCATTCCTCGACACGTAGCAGGCTGCTGAAAAGGTCCATCTGCGGCGTTGGCGCGCTCGCGCGCTCGCTGCGGCGTACCAGAAGTACGCCTCACTCGGCGCATCGCGCGCCGCCTTGCACCTGGACCTTTTTGAGCAGCCTGGGCGAAAAGGGCTTTTCAGCAAACTGCCGAGCTCTGCGGGGTGTGGGTCGTGGATTGTCGTTACCGGCCGGAGCGTAAACCCGAGACGACAAACCACAAACCACAGACGACGAACTGTTTGAGCGAGGGGCGATGAGCGAGGTGAGGGGCGGGGCGGAGGCGGGAGGCGTGACGGCCGCGGAGACCGTGGTCCGGTCCTCCTGCCGGATGTGCCACGGCGGGTGCGGGGTGGTGGTGCACGTCCGGGACGGCCGCGCCGTGCGCGTGGAGGGCGACCCGCGCTGCCTCACCAACCTGGGCTACCTGTGCGCCAAGGGCCAGGCCTCGGTGGCCTACACCTATCACCCGGACCGGCTGCTGTATCCGTTGCGGCGGGTGGGGCCGCGGGGCGAGGGCCGCTGGGAACGGATCTCCTGGGATGCGGCGCTGGACGCCGTGGCCGCCGAGCTGGACCGGGTGCGGCGCGAGCACGGGCCGGAGTACGTGGCGAAGGCGTGCGGCACCGGCCGCGAGTGGAACACCTTCGGCGAGCGCTTCTTCAACGCCTTCGGCGTGTCGCTGAACGTGGGCCGGTCTCCCCTCTGCTACTTCCTGCGCGTGGCCACCGGCCGGCTCACCCTGGGCACGCGGATCCCCGTGTGCGACTTCTACGGTTTCGAAGGGGCACTGCCCCGCTGCATCCTGGTGTGGGGCAACGATCCCTTCAACAGTGCGGACGGGATGATCGGCGGCCGCCTGCTGCCGGCCATCCGGCAGGGGGCAAGCCTCATCGTGGTGGATCCGGTCCGCACACCGTTGGCCCGGCGCGCGAAGTCCTTCCTGCAGATCCGGCCCCTCACCGATGCGGCGCTGGCCCTGGGGATGCTCCACGTCATCATCGCAGAGGGCCTCTTCGATCGCGAGTTCGTGACCCGCTGGACCAACGCCCCCTTCCTGGTGCGCGACGACACCGGCGACCTGCTGACCGAGGCGGACGTGCGTCCCCACGGCGAGGTGGCCCGTTACCTGGTGTGGGACGCGGCGGCGGGGGCGGCCGCCCCGCCGGGCGCGCCGGGCCTGGCCCCGGCACTTGAGGGGCGATACACGGTGGCGGGGATCGCCTGCCGGCCGGCTTGGGCACGCCTGGCCGAGCGGGCCGCCGAATACCCGCCCGAGCGGGTGGCGGGCCTTACCGGCGTCCCGGCGGAGGCCGTGCTGAAGGCCGCCCGCACCTTCGCCATCACGAAGCCGGCGTGCATCCAGTGGGGCAACGCCCTGGACGTGCAGGGGGTGAACAGCTCGTCCGCGGTGCAGGCGCTGCTGATTCTCATGGCCATCACCGGCAACCTGGACGTGCCCGGCGGCATGGCCATCTGGGAGCACGGTCCCTGGATCGATGCCTTCGATCCGGAGCACACCCGGCCGGACCTTCTGCCCCCGCGATCCCTCGCCCTCGCCGACCGCTGGGGGCGGAAGGAGTTCCCCACGCTGGGCTCCTCCCACGCCTCGCTGGTGAACCGCGGCATCGTGAGCGGGGAGGTGCCCGTGCAGGCCCTCATGGTGGTGGGCCACAACTTCCTGGTGAGCGCCGAGGATACGCCGCTGACCTGGCAGGTGCTCCAGAAGGTCCCCTTCGTGGTGGCCCTGGACCTGTTCATGACGCCCACGGCGCGCCTGGCGGATATCGTGCTGCCGGTCTGCACCTGGCTGGAGCGGGACCAGCTCAACGGCCAGCACTTCGGCTGGGGCTTCCTGTGCCGGCAGAAGGCCGTGGAGCCGGCCGGCGAGGCCCGGCCCGACGAGTGGATCTTCATGGAGTTGGCGCGCCGCCTGGGCCTGGAGGAGCATTTCCCCTGGAGGACCCTGGAGGAGTACTTCGACTGGCGCCTGGCCCGGTCCGGCGTCACCTGGCGGGAGTTCAAGGAGCTGGGCGAGCTGAAGAGCCCGCTGCGCTACCGGAAATACCTGACGGACCACTACCGGAAGGGCGGCGGGTTCAACACGCCCACCGGCCGGGTGGAGATATACCAGAGCACCTTCCGGCGCCACGGGCACGATCCGTTCCCGGCGTACGCCGAGCCGCCGCAGGCGTGGGCGCCGTCGCCCGAGTTCCCCCTGCTGCTCACCACGCGGCGGGCCGCCGCCTACTTCCACTCGGAGTTCCGGCAGGTGCCGCGCCTGCGCCGCCTCTGCCCGGACCCGCGCCTGGAGATCCACCCCGGAACGGCGGCGCCGCTGGGCATCGCCGAGGGGGACTGGGTCTGGCTGGAGACGGCACAGGGGCGCATCCGCCAGCGGGCACATCTCACCGCGGACATCCTGCCCGGGGTCGTCACGGCCCAGCACGCCTGGTGGTTCCCGGAGCGGCCGGACCTTTTCTACGGCCTATGGGATTGCAACCTGAACGCCGTCACTACCAGCGACCGGGGGCAGGGGTTCGACCCGCTCTACGGCAGCCCGCGCCTGCGCGGCATCCCCTGCCGTGTGGCCCGAGCCGACGGGCCGCCGCCGGCGGCCGCCCTGCCGCTGATTGCGGATTGCCGATTGCGGAATGCGGATTAATGGCAATTTTGTTCACGCGGGCTGTCAGCCGGGCAAATCCCCCCGTTCCCCCCTTTGCCAAAGGGGGGCGAGGGAGGATTTCCAAAGGAGGGGATGGGGGGTTTGCTCGAATGCTGCGGCCTTTGTCCGATTTGATATGAACAGTATTGGGATTGATGGGGGGTTGAGTTTTTTCGATTTCG
>DASPOZ010000091.1:0-3185 GCA_035625755.1 Candidatus Sulfotelmatobacter sp. | reverse complement strand
GCCGTGGGGCGCGGCCGCGGCGAAGGCCCTCGCGGGGCTTGTGCGCGGGCAACCCCTGGCGATCCGGTGTGCCGTGCGGGACAACAACGGGGGGGCGCTTGCGACCGCGCGTCAAGGGAGGACGGACACCCATGACTGGTCGGGGCGGTGTGGGGTCGCCTCGGAGTTCCCGTGGTGGGCGGCATGAGGCGCCGGTGAAGGTGGGGCGGCGGCCAGAGGCAGCCCCGGGAGGCACGCAGCACGCTCGGGGATGATTGTGGACGGAGCCGAATCCGAGCGTCCGGAATCGTTTCGGTTGCGGATACGACGAGGATGAAAGGCAGGATAATGACGGGGCGGATCGCCGCCGCCGCCCTCGGGGCGGGGGCGGCGATCTGGCTGGCGGCGTGTGCGCCCCCCTACCAGCCTTTGGGCATGATGGGAGGCTATAGCGAGGTGCCTCTCAATGAAGATACCATCCTCGTCACCTTCCATTGGACCCGCTTCGCCTCACCGGACCGGATTATGGATCTCCTCCTGCTCCGCGCGGCCGAGGTTGCCCTGGACCGCGGCGCGCCCTATTTCGTCGTCCTCGAGCGATCCGGGGAGCTACAGACCGATCTGCTCAGGGGGACCCTTGCCACACGCCCCACGACCCATGCTTCGCCTGCGCGTGAGGCCACCAGCGGGGCCGGGGAGGAGGTGCTGAACCGGGATCTGCGCGCGGTCGAGATCCGCATCCGACTCTTGAAAGAAAGGCCGCCCTCAGGATCCCCCACCTTGGATGCCGCGAAGGTCCGGGGGGAGCTGCGGGCGAAATACGACCTCGGGACATGACCCGCGTCCCGGAGTCCCGCTGGGAGTGGCCCGGAGGGCCCCGCGATCTCGCCCCCCCTTCCCCGTGGAAAGTGGTAGAATGGAGACCGGAGCGGGGGAGGCCAACTCGGGGGCAAGGGGCATCCGCCCGTAACGGCGCCTCCGGGTGCCGCGCAGTGCCCTGGGCTATTCACCGCCGGCGCCGGGACCGCTTCCGCCGCGCCTGGCGGGCCCGGGCGTTGCCGCCGGCTTTCTGGCTCGGCCGGGCCTCGGCCACGCGTTTGGGCCGCCGGAGGGTCCGGTGCGCCGCCCGGGGTGACGTGGGGGTTCCGCGTGTTCCAGGTGACCGGGGAAGTGTCATCGCCGTGGATCCGACCCGGGGCCCGTCGGGGATGAGGGTGACGTGACATGCAACCGCGGCTCCGGCAGGGACGTGTTCCTTCCGGAGGCGATCCGCTACGAGGACGACGAGAGGGGTCGACGGGCCGCCGCCACCATGGCGGGCCGACACCGTGAAGAGCGAGGAAGACACATGACCTTCAAACACGCCGCGCGCCGGGCATTGCTGGGTGGGTTGATCCTGTTGCTCGTGGCGCCGCCCGGCGCGCTGGCGCAGTTCCCCCCGCCGGCTCCGCCGCCCCCCGCGGGGGCGCCTGCGCCCCCGACCTTCCGGCAGGAGGAGCTGGACCAGCTCCTGGCGCCCATCGCCCTGTACCCCGATCCGCTGCTGGCGCAGCTCCTGATGGCGGCCACCTATCCGCTGGAGGTGGTCCAGGCCGCCCGCTGGGTCAAGGCGTATCCGAACGTCCAAGGCCCGCAACTGGAAGCGGCGATGCAGCAGCAGCCCTGGGACCCGAGCGTGAAGTCGCTGACGGCTGCCCCCCAGGTGCTCGCCATGATGGACGCGAACCTGGATTGGACCCAGAGGCTGGGGGACGCCTTCTTGGCCCAACAGCCGGCCGTGATGGCCACCATCCAGACCCTGCGCGCCAGGGCCCAGGCCGCGGGCAACCTCCAGAGCACGCCCCAGCAGACGGTCAGCGTCGAGCCGCAGGCCATCATGATCGAGCCGGCGACCCCGGCCATCATCTACGTTCCCGTCTACAACCCCACCCTGGTCTACGGGCCGTGGTGGTACCCGGCCTACCCCCCCTTCTACTGGTACCCGCCGGGTTACGCGGTCGCGGCCAGCGTGTTTTCGTTCGGCGTCGGCCTGGCCGTGGGGGCGCTGCTCTGGGGCGGCTTCGACTGGCACCGCCACAACGTCACCATCGTCAACGTGAACAACTACAATGTCTTCAGTCGGACCCATATCACCAATGCCGCCGTCTGGCAGCACGACCCGGCGCACCGCTGGAGCGTCCCTTACCGCGATCCGGTCGTGCGGCAGCGCTTCGGCCAAGGGCCGCTGCCCGGCGCGGCCGGCCGCGAAGAGTTCCGCGGCCGCCCCCCACAGGCCCCGCAGCAGGTGGGGCCGCGTGGCGTCGAGCGTGGCCCGGCCGGCGCAGCGGCCGCCCGCGCCGGGGGCGGCCCCCAGGCCGGTCTCGTCGCGCCACAAGCCACCCAGGCGCCCCGCCAACCGTCCGCTTTCGAGGGGCTCGAGCGCGGCCGCGACGCCCGGGTCTCCAGCGACCGCGGGCGCGCCAGCCGCACCGCGGCCGCGGCCGGGCCGGCCCCCAGCGCGCCCGCGGCCCGTCCGAGCCCGGGGGCGGCCAAACCGGCCCCCAGCGCGCCCAGGCCTTCAGGCGGGGGCGGACGCGGAGAGCGCAAGTGAGCGATCTCGCGGGTGTCCCATGAGCGAGCCTGCCGCCCTCCCACGCCTGCGGCGAACCTCGAACATGGCAGTTCTGGAGGGATCCAAAATGTCCGCATTCCGTCAGCCCGCGCGCCCCGTCGTGGCCTGGGGGCTCGCCATCGTCGCCGTTGCCGCGCTGCTCGTGGGGGCCGCCGGATCGCAGGCCGCGGCCGCCGCCGGCCCCACGCAGATGACGTTCGCCTCGCCGGAGGAGGCGGTCAAGGCCTTCGTCGAGGCCACGAAGGCCGAGGACCGGAGGAGGCTCGCCGCGATCCTGGGCCCCGAGGGCAGGCCACTCATCTGGTCCGGGGACAAGGTGGCCGACAAGGAGGGACGGGAGCGCTTCGTCCGCGCCTACGAGCAGGCGCACGCGCTGGAAAGACCTACCGACACGAAGGCGATACTGGTCATCGGCCAGAACGAGTGGCCGATGCCGATCCCGCTGGTGAAGGAGGGGGACACCTGGCGCTTCGACACGGCGGCGGGCAAGGAGGAGATCCTCAACCGCCGCATCGGGCGAAACGAGTTGAACGCCATGCAGGTCTGCCTGGCCTACGTGGATGCCCAGCGCGAGTTCGCCCGGGTGGCCCGCGAG
>DASPOZ010000090.1:0-4577 GCA_035625755.1 Candidatus Sulfotelmatobacter sp. | reverse complement strand
GTCCCAGGTATCGGCGCGATGAAGGTGCAGGTGGAGCTCTACGCCACCCTCTCGAAGTTCCTGCCGCCGGGAGCCGAGGGACGCAAGGTGGCGGTGGAGCTGCCGGAGGGCGCCACCGTGGGCGACCTGTTGAAGCGCCTGGCCATTCCCGGCGAGATGGCCGCGCTGCTCCTGGTGAACGGCACCCACCGGCCCCCCGAGACCGTCCTCAAAGACGGCGAGACCCTCGCGATGTTCCCTCCCCTCGCGGGCGGCGCCTGAGATGGTTTGTCGTTTCTGGTTTGTTGTTTGTCGTTCCAGAGCCTCCGTCCTCGCCTCCTGCCTTGGTCCCGCACTGCCTCCGGGCAGCGTTCCCCGCGTTCCGCATTCCGCAATCCGCAATCCGCAATCGTAGATGCCCCGGCCCGCGGTCCCCACTCCCCGCCCCGAGGTCGTGATCCTTGCCGACGACCTCACGGGGGCGTGCGATACGGCCCAGCCCTTCGCCGCCGTCGCGCCCACGGGCGTCCTCACGCGGGACCTGAAAGGGCTGGAAGACGCCGGCGGATGGCGCGTGCTCGGCATCAACGGCCGGACGCGCTCGCTGGAGCCCCAGGCCGCCCGGGCCGCCACCCGCGAGATCCTCCGCCGCCTGGGGGAGCTCGGCCCGGCCCTCCTCTACAAGAAGATTGATTCCACGCTGCGCGGCAACGTGACCGCGGAGCTCCAGGGCGTGGCCGAGGCGTTCCCGGACCGCGCGGTGCTCGTGGCCCCCGCCTTCCCGGCCATGGGCCGCACCACCGTGCAGGGGCAGGTGCTGGTCCGCGGCGTGCCGGCGGACCGCACGGAGTACGCGGCGGACCCCAGGCACCCGGTGCGGGACGCTTGCCTCCTGCGCCTCTGCGACGGGGAGGGGCGTCACGGGGCGAAGTTGGTCCCGCTGGCGCAGGTGCGCGAAGGGCCGGCCGCCCTCGCCGCCGCCCTGGCCCGTCCCCGGGGGCCAGCCCGTTTCCTCTGCGTGGACGCCGAGACCGACGCGGACCTGGAAACCATCGCCCGAGCCATTGAGGCCGGCGGCGCCCGGTACATCCTCGTGGGCTCCGCCGGCCTGGCCGGGGCCTTGGCCCGCGTTGGGCGCGGGGAGGCCACGGCGGATGCGGCCCCCGCGTGGCCCGTCCAGGGGCGGCGCCTGGCGGTGATCGGCACGCGGAACCCGGCCGCCGTTGGCCAGGTGGAGTGGGTGCGCCGCCACGGCCTGGCCGCGCTCATCGCCGTGCACCCGGAATGGTGCCAGGGGGACCGGTGGGACGCGGAGGCGGGCGCGCTGCGGGGCCATGCCCGCGCCGCCCTGGAGGCGGGCCGGGACGTGGTGGTGCACGTGGCCGGCGGTTATGCCCCCGAGGTGAGCGCCTCGCGCCTGCTGGCCGCCCTGGTGGACGAGATACCGCCGGACGCCGTGCGCGGGCTGATCCTGAGCGGCGGGGGCACGGCCCAGGCGGTCCTGGGGTGTCTGGGCGCCTGGGGGATCCAGGCCCTGGCCGCCGCGATCCCAACGGGGTGCAGCCTGGGCCTCCTTCGGGGCGGCCGGTATGAGGGGATCCGGGTGCTGCTGAAGGCCGGCGGGTTCGGGGGGGAAGGGCTCCTGGGTGAAATCCTGAGCCTCCCGGCAGGCCCATCGGTGCGGCCTGAGGAGGGATGAGCTTCTCCTTGCATTTTCGGGCCCTTTGCGCCAAGATTTCCGGGCTCGGGGCCGCCGCATCGGCGCGGCCGGCGGCCGCTGAAGGGGCCGGGGGATCCACCGACGGGAGGACGCGGCGCCTTATGAGCGGGATGCGAGGACATGGTCGATAGGCTGCTGGAGCGGCAACTGCGCAAGCTCATCGAGGCGCGGACGCCCGTGATCCAGGTGGTCTCCAACAGCGAGGAGCGGGTGGAGGCCACCTTGAAGTCCATCATGACCGCCGCCAAGGGCCAGCTCGAATGGTACTCCTGGACGCTCACCGACGGGATGCGGGGCGCCCAGGGGCCCATCCCCGAGGCGGACGACGTGCGGGAGGCCCTCAGCTTGGCCCTGAAGAACACGAAGCCGGGGATCTACCTGTTCAAGGATCTCCAGGTGGTCATGCGGAACGATCCGTGGATCATCCGGCGCATCAAGGATATCGCGGCATCGTTCGGCAAGCAGGCGAAGTTCCTCTTCCTCTGCTGCCCGTACCCCGAGGTCCCCGAGATCCTCCGGCGGGAGATCTACATCGTCGAGCAGGCCCGCCCGACGCGTCAGGATCTGGCCGAACTCTTTGATCGCATGGTGCCGGCCGGCAAGGCCCCCGAGGGGGTGCGGGAGGCCTTCTGCGAGGCCGCCCTGGGGATGGACATCTTGGAGGTGGAACGCGCCCTGCGGCGGTCGATGGTGGGGGGCCGCGCCCTGGATGCCGCCCTGATCACGGAGATCCTGGAGGAGAAGCGGCAGGCCATCGCCGCCACCGGCCTTCTCGAGTTCATGATCGACGTCCCCGAGCTCAAAGACATCGGGGGCATGGGCAACCTCAAGGCCTGGCTGGGGAAGCGCAAGAACGCCTTCTCGGAGGCGGCCCGCAAGCTCGGCGTGACCTATCCCAAGGGCATCCTGGTGATGGGCATCAGCGGCTGCGGGAAGAGCCTCTTCATCAAGGCCATCGCCAGCTTCTGGCGGATCCCCCTGTTCAAGATCGACATGGCCCGCATCTACAGCGGGGCCATGGGCGGCCCGGAGGATGCCTTCCGGCGCGCCGTGAAACTGGCCGAGGAGCTCTCCCCCTGCGTCCTGTGGTTCGATGAGATCGAGGCCGGCATCAGCATCGCCGGCCACAAGGCCGAGGGCGGGCCCGGGTCGCGCATCCTGGGGTTCTTCCTGAACTGGATGCAGGAGAAGACGACCCCGGTCTTCGTGGGGGCCACGGCCAACGCCATCGACCTGCTGCCGGCCGAGGTGCTCCGCAAGGGCCGCTTCGACGAGATCTTCTACATCAGCCTCCCCACCAAGGAGGAGCGGACGGAGCTCTTCCAGGTGCACCTGCGCCGGCGGGGGTTCGACCCCGCCGAGTACCACATGGATTTCCTGGTGAGCGGCACCGACGGCTTCAGCGGGTCCGAGATCGAGCAGGCCGTGGGCGCCGCCTGCGTGGACGCCATGAGCCAGAGCGCGCCGCTGGCGGAGGAACACCTGGTGGCCGCCGTCTCGCGCACGGTGCCCCTCTCCGTGACCATGGCCGAGCAGATCAAGAAGATCGAGTCCTGGGCCTTCAAGCGCGCCGTCCCTGCGTCCAGCTTCAAGACCTACTACTAACAGGCTGCTGAAAAAGGCCCATCTGCGGCGTTGGCGCGCTCGGGCGCTCGCTGCGGCGTACCCGGCGTACGCCTCACTCGGCCCTTCGCGCGCCGCCTTGCACCTGGACCTTTTTGAGCAGCCTGCGGGGAACCGGCTCCTGAGGAGGCTGCTGAAAAAGGCCCAGCTGCGGCGTTGGCACGCTCGCGCGGCGCTGCGACGTACGGACCAAGTACGCCTCGCACCTCGCATCGCGCGCGGCCTTGCACCTGGGCCTTTTTGAGCAGCCTGGGCAAAGGGGCGTTTTTCAACACCCTGCTAAACACCAAGGGTGTTCCGGGGTTCCGCGCCTCCGCGGTTCGCCTGTTCTCGGGCCGGATCGGATCCGGCCGCGGCGCCCGATCTCCCTCCGCCTTCTTGGACAGCGGAACGGCGGAACCGCGGAACGTCCTTATCTCAGGTGCAGCGCGTGATGTTCCCGAGGGTGATCAGGGTGCGGCAGCGGTTCCAGGGACCCACGGTGGCGGACGCGCCGGCGGCCGTGGCCGACGCGCTGGCCCCGCTCGACCTCAGGGCCCGCCTCCGCCCCGGGGCGGCCGTGGCCGTCACCGCGGGGAGCCGCGGCATCGCCAACATCGCCGCCATCACGCGGGCCGTGGTGGACGCCCTGACGGCGGCCGGGGCCCGGCCCTTCATCTTCCCATCCATGGGGAGCCACGGCGGCGCCACGGCCGAGGGCCAACTGGAGGTCCTGCGGAAGTACGGGATCACCCGGGAGGCCATGGGCGTGCCGGTCCGGTCCACCATGGAGACGGCGCGGGTGGGCGAGGCCCTGGGCGTCCCCGTCCTGCTGGACCGGTACGCGGCGGAGGCGGACCACGTGGTGGCCATCAACCGCGTGAAGGCCCATACGGATTTCGCCGGCGAGATCGAGAGCGGCCTGCTCAAGATGCTGGCCGTGGGCATGGGGAACCACCAGGGCGCCACCCTCTGCCACCAGGCCAACTACGCCCACGGCTACGAGAAGGTGTGCCGGGAGGCGGGGCACGTCCTGCTGCGCACCGGGAAGATCCTTTTCGGGCTGGGCATCGTGGAGAACGGATACCACCGTACGGCCAAGGTGCAGGCCCTGCTCCCCGAGGAGTTCGAGGCGGGGGAGAAGGCGCTGCTCCGCGAGGCCAAGGCCTGGGCGGCCCGCCTGCCCTTCGCCGAGGCCGACGTGCTGGTGGTGGAGACCATGGGCAAGACCATCAGCGGCACCGGGATGGACAGCAAGGTGATCGGCCGTGGCCAC
>DASPOZ010000089.1:0-3917 GCA_035625755.1 Candidatus Sulfotelmatobacter sp. | reverse complement strand
GGGGGGGGGGGGGGGGGCCGGCTTGGCCAGGGCCCTCGCCAACTCCTCCTTCATCTTGGCCACCAATTGCTCGCAGTGGGCCAGGATCCCCTCGGTGTTGTTGTCGGCCCATTTGTCGAAGATCTCAAACGCCTCGTGCTTGCCCAGCTCCAGGCAGGCCTCGGCCCAGGCGTAGGATTCCGGAACCAGGCGCAGGGCCCCCTGGGCCTTGGCCTCGTCCAAAGCCTTCTGAATGGCATCCAGGCGGGGCTGGAAGGTGCTCCCGGCGGTGCATCCCGCCACCAGGACGGCGGCGGCCAGGGCCAGGGCCCCCCACCGCCACGCTGCGTGCGTTACGACACGTCGCATCGTCGGCTCTCCTTGTCCGTGGGCCCGGGTTAGCGGGGCTGCCGGGCGATCTGCAGGGCCTCCTGCGCCGCCTTGAGGGCGATCTTCGCGTAATCATCGATCTCCGACGTCGGGTCCCCCTCCGCGAACTCCTCCTTGGCGTTCAGCAGGAACGCCTCGGCCTTGGCCAGGGGGTAGCGCGCGTCCTGCACGTTCGCCGCGCCGGCCGCCTTGGCGTCGGCGATGGCCTTTTCGGCGGCGGCGATCGAGGCGGGGAAGACCGTGCCGCTCGGGAAGGTCAGCGGGCGCTGCAAGTGCGGCGGGCTGGCGCACGCGCCCAGGAACACAACAAGCATCAGGCCGGATACGACGATCCACGCTTTCCCGCGGGTGGCTCTCATGGTGCCCCTCCTCCTTTCAATGAATGCGGTCGCTCCAGATCCGCGGCATCGATGCCGAGCAGCCGGCGCCGCAGCAGCTCCAGGGCCATCTGGCTGGCGCGCACCTTGTTGACCTCCCGGTGGGCCAGGAAACGGTACTCCCGGGCCAGGCTCTCTCCCGCCCAGGCCAGGCCGACGTAGGTGAGGCCCACCGGCTTCTCCGCCGTCCCCCCGTCGGGGCCGGCGATGCCCGTGATGCCGATGCCGAAGTCGGTGCCGGCCAGGCGCCGCACCCCCACGGCCATGGCCTGCGCCACCTCCGGGCTCACCGCGCCGCGGGCCGCCACCAGGTCGGCGGGCACGCCCAGCACCTCCGTCTTGGACCGATTGCTGTAGGCCACCACCCCGCGGTCGAAGTAGCGCGAGCTGCCCGGCACGTTGGTGAGGCGGTGCGCCACCAACCCCCCCGAGCAGGACTCGGCCACGGCCAGGGTGAGGCCGCGATCGCGGAGCAGCCGCGCCACCACCTGCTCCAGCTCCTCGTCGTCCCGCCCGAAGATCAGGGGGCCGATGCGCTCGCGGAGCTTGGCCTCCAGGTCGTCCAGCAGGCCCTCCACCTCGGCGTCGCTCTCGCCCTTGGCCGTGAGGCGCACGTGGATCTCGCCGGCATGGGCCAGGACCCCGATGGTGGGGTTCCGCTGGGACCGGAACAGGTCGCCGATGAGCTGGTCCACGCGGGACTCGCTGGCGCCGCACGTGCGCAGGACCCGGGACCGGATGCGGCTCCGGATGGCGAATTGGGCGCGGATCCGCGGGATCACCTGCTCGGTGAGCATGGGCCGCATCTCAGACGGGACCCCCGGCAGGGCCGCCACCACCTTCCCCTCGGGGGTGGCGAGGAACAGGCCGGGGGCCGTGCCGCGCGGGTTGTGCAGGACCTCGGCCCCCTCGGGCACATAGGCCTGTTTCCGGTTGTTCTCGGCCATGGGGATGCCCCGGGACGCGAAGCGGCCCGCGATGTGACCCAGGACCTCCTCGTCCAGCCGGAGCCGCCGGCCCAGGACCTTGGCGATCACCTCCCGCGTGAGGTCGTCCTCGGTGGGGCCCAATCCGCCGGTGCAGACCACGGCGTCGGACCGCCCCAGTCCCTGCCGCAGGGCCGCCTCGATGCGGCCCTCGTTGTCCCCCACGGTGGTCTTGTAGAACAGATCGATCCCCGCCTCGGCCAACCGCTGGGCCATGAAGGCCGCATTGGTGTCCACGATCTGCCCCAGGAGGATCTCCGTGCCAATGGTCAAGATCTCAACGCCCACGCTTTAACTCAGCACAGCCCACATGAGGCGCACCACGGCGGCGGCGTACAGGCCGGCCGCCACGTCGTCCGCGACGATCCCCCAGCCCCCTGGGAGGCGTTCCAGGTGCCGCACCGGAATGGGCTTCAGGATATCGAACACCCGGAAGGCCCCGAAAGTCAAGAGGCAAGCGGTCATGCCCGCCGGGACGAGGGCGAGGGCCAGGAGCATCCCGATGACCTCGTCGATCACCACTTCGGGAGGGTCCGCCATCCGTCGATCCCGCGCCACCTCGCCGGCGGCAGCGACGCCCAGCGCCGCGAGGGGCAAGAGCAATCCTAACATCCAGCGCGGGACGGGGGCCAACGCCATCCAGACAACTCCCGCGACGAGGCTGGCGGCCGTCCCCTGCGCCACCGGGGCGTAGCCCACGGGACCCAGGGTCGCCGCGAAGTGCAGCATCCGAGCCGCCGGAAGGTCTCCCGCCCTCCCGAACCAGCCCATCGCCACTCTCGGCGCCGGCTTCCTCACCGGCCCTCCAGCACCTCGGCCACCAGGTCGTGCCCCCGGGCGGCCACGATGCGCCCCAGCACGAAGGTGCCGGGCCGCACCGGCCCCCCGGAAAGGAACACCACCCCGTCCACCTCATGGGCGTGGGCGACCGTGCGCCCCTGCATCACCAGCGGCAATTCCGGGGAGGGACCATCCACCAGGATCCGCTGCCGGGTCCCCACCAGCCGCCGTCCGTGCGCCTGGGCCACCTGCTCCGCTGCGCCCATCAGGCGGCGGCGGCGCGCCAGGGCCACGCGCCGCGGGATCCGCCCGCCCAGGCCCTCGGCCCCGGTCCCCTCCTCGGGGGAGAAGGCGAAGACTCCGACGCGGTCGAACTGCAGCGCCTCCACGCCGCGCAGGAGCGTCTCGAACCGGGCCTCGGTTTCGCCCGGGAATCCCACGATGAAGCTGGTGCGGATCGTGAGGTCGGGGATGGCCTCCCGGAAGCGGGCCAGGAGGCGCCGGATGCCATCCCCCGTGCCGCCCCGCCCCATGGCGCGGAGCATCGTGTCGTCCAGGTGCTGCAGCGGGATGTCCAGGTAGCGGCACACCTTCGGCTCCTCGGCCATGGCCCGGATGAGCCCCGGCGTCACCGAGGCGGGGTAGGCGTAGTGGACACGGATCCACTCGATCCCCTCGATGGCGGCCAGGGCCCGCAGGAGGTCGGCCAGCCCCTCGCGCTCGCCCCGGTCCCGCCCGTAGGCGGTGCTGTCCTGCGCCACCAGGCTCACCTCACGCACCCCCTCGGCGGCCAGGCGGCGCACCTCGGCCACCACCGAAGCGGCCGATCGGCTCGCGTGCCGGCCCCGGATGGCCGGGATGGCGCAGAAGGTACACCGGTGGTCGCAGCCCTCGGAGATCTTCACGTAGGCGAAGTGACGGGGCGTGGAGCGGAGGCGTGGCATCAGGTCGTGGTGGAGGACGGTGCCCGATTGGGCCCAGTCGCGCCGGCCCGTGCCGCGGAGCACCTCCGCGCACACGTCCGCGATGCGGGGGTACTCGCCGGTGCCCACGAAGGCGTCCACCTCCGGCAGGAGCGGAAGCAGCTCGCCCCGGTACCGTTGCGGGAGGCACCCGGCCACCACCAGCGCCCGGCAGCGACCTTCGCGCTTCCGGGCAGCCATCTCCAGGATGGTGTTGACGGATTCTTCCTTGGCCTCCCGGATGAAGGCACAGGTGTTCACGATGAGGATGTCCGCGGCATCCGCCTCGGTCGTCACCCGGTAGCCGGCCGCCTGCAGGGTGCCCAGCATCACCTCGCCATCCACCAGGTTCTTGGGGCAGCCGAGGCTGAGCATTCCCACCGAGAGGCCATCCGGACTCTCGTGGCCGACGGACGAGCCATTCGGCTTCGCATGGCCCGCCG
>DASPOZ010000088.1:0-20973 GCA_035625755.1 Candidatus Sulfotelmatobacter sp. | reverse complement strand
CCTTCCGCCCGGGCTCGTGCCTCCCCCCCGCGCCTCAAGGTTCCCGGCCTTGGCCGTCCCGCCGGGCGCGAGCCCCGCTTCCCCCGCGTGCCCGTTGCCCGTCTCGAAGCGGGCCACCAGCCCCTGGAGGAAGGTCGCCTGGGAGGAGAGCTGGCTGGCCGAGGCCGAGAGTTCGGCGGCGGCGGCCGCGTGCCCGGCGGCCAGCTCGCGAATCTTCTCCAGCGCCTTCACCGTCTGCTCGGTCCCGGCCGTCTGCTCCTCGGTGGCGGCCCGGATCTCCGTCAACAACTCGGCCAGCCGGGCGGCGGCGCTGGCGATCTCGCGGGAGCCCATCCGCTGCTCGGCGGTAGCGGCCTGAATGTGCTGGGCGTGAGTCAGGAGTTGGTTGGCCGCCTGCACCGCCCCATCCATCGCCGCGCCCACCTGGTTGCTGAACTCCATGGAGCCCTGCAGGTGACCCACCACCCCCTCGCTCTGGGCCACGGCCGCCCCGATCTCCCCCTGGATGGTGCGGATCACGCCGCTGATCTCCTTGGCCGAGGCGGCGCTCCGCTCCGCCAGCCGCCGCACCTCCTCGGCCACCACGGCGAACCCGGCCCCGTGCTCGCCGGCCCGGGCCGCCTCGATGGCCGCGTTGAGGGCCAGGAGGTTGGTCTGCTCGGCCAGGTCGTCGATGACCTCCACGATGGCGTCGATGTCCAGGGCCTTGCCGCCCAGGGCGCGGATGTTGCTGGCCAGGGCGGCGCTGGCCTCCTGGGCGGCCGTCTGGTTCTCCCGCGACTGGCGACGGGACGCCATGGCCCGATCCACCGCCCCCACCGCCCCCTCGGCCAGCCGAAGTTGCTCCTGGGCGGCCTCGGCCACGCGCTCGATGCTGGCGGCGAGCTGGGTGATGGCCGCGCTGGTCTCGGCCACCGAGGTGGCGGCGCTGCCGGCGTGCCCGGCCACGGCGCCGATGTTGGCGTTCACCTCGTGCATGGTGGCGGTCATCTCCTCCACCGCGGCCGCCGCCCCCTCGGCCCCGCTGGCCGCCTGGGCCGCCGTGCCGGCGATGCCGTGGGAGGCCGCCGCCACCTCGTCCGCCCCGCCCCGCACGGCGGCGACGAGCGCCCGGAGTCCCTCGACCATCCCGGCGAAGGCCCCCTCCAGGCGACCCATCTCGTCCGCCCCGCGGGGGCGGAGGTCCTGATCCAGCCGCCCCGCGGCCACGGCCTGGGCCGCGCCGGAGAGGGTGCTCACCGGCTGGAGGACCCAGCGGCGCACCACCAGCGAGGCGGTCAGGCTCCCCAGCAGCGTCAGGAGCCCGCCCACGCCCACGCTCCACCAGAGTACCTCCCGGGCCTTGGCGCGAATGCGGGCGGCCGGGTAGCCGACGATGATGGAGAAGACCGGGCGCCCCTCCTTGAGGACCGGGACGACCGAATACACCACCTGGGTCCCGGTCACGGTGCTCGGCTGGGGCCGGGTCAGGGCCGGCCGGAGGCTCCCCTCCACCAGCTGGCCGACCCGTGTGGGATCGGCGTGGGCCAGGATCTTCCCGGCAGGATCCGCGGCGGCGGCCATGGCCAAGTCGGGATTGGCCTCCCGCAGAAGCCCCACGTCGCTGGCCAGGCCTTGGATCGCCACGTCCACGGGGAGCATGGCCAGCATCTCCTGGTTCCGGTGGACCGTGGCGCGGGTGAGCGCGAGCGAGCGCTGCTCCAGCCCGCTCAGGTGCTCACGGCGAACCGCGAGGAAGCTGAGCCAGCCTGCGGTGGCAACCGCCACGCCCACGATGAGGGCCACGCCCAGGGTGACCTTGGTCTGCAGCCTCAAGCGCATCATCGGTTCCATCCTTCCCGCAAGGCTGTCTCCTCAGCTGCGGTGTCCCGGGGCGCGGCCACCGGGGGGTGCCCGTTCCCCGCCTCGAACCGCGCCACCATCCTCTGCAGGAGGCCGGTCTGCGAGGAGAGCTGGGTGACGGAGGCCGAGAGCTCGGCGGCCGCCGCGGCGTTCCCCGCGGCCACCTCTCGGATCTTCTCCAGGGCCTTGACGACCTGGGCGGTCCCGGCGGACTGCTCCTCGGTGGCGGACCGGATCTCCGCCAGCATCGCGGCGAGCCGGTCGGCCGCGGCGGCGATCTCGCGGGAGCCCTGGCGCTGCTCGATGGTGGCGGCCTGGATCTGTTGCGCGCGGGCCGTGAGGTCCTCCAGGCCCTCGCGCACGGGGCCCCTGGCCTGGCGGGCCCGGCTGCTGTGGGTCAGGGCCTGGGTGAGGATCTCCGAGGTGGCCTGCATCTTCTCCGCGGTCGCCTCGGCCCCGGACTGGATCCCCCGCACCAGCCCCCCGATCTCCTTGGCCGAGGCGGCGCTCCGCTCCGCCAGCCGCCGCACCTCCTCGGCCACCACGGCGAACCCGGCCCCGTGCTCGCCGGCCCGGGCCGCCTCGATGGCCGCGTTCAGGGCTAGCAGATTGGTCTGCTCGGCCAGGTCGTCGATGACCTCCACGATGGCGTCGATGTCGCGGGCCTTGGCGCCCAGGGCGCGGATGGCGCCCCCCAGGTCCTCGGCGGCCTTGACGGTGGTCTCCAGCCCGCCCCGGAGACTATTGCTGGCCTCCTCCTGGGTGCTCAGGCTGCTCAGCGCGCGGTCGGCGGCCCGGGTCTGGCGTTCGGCCTCGCCCGCCACCCGCTCGATGCTGGTGGCGAGCTGCGCCATGGCCGCGCTGGTCTGAGACACCGAGGCGGCCGCGCTGCCGGCGTGCTCGGCCACGGATCGGATGGTGGCGTTCACCTCGTGCATGGTGGCGGTCATCTGCTCCACTGCCGCCGCCGCCCCCTCGGCCCCGGCGGCGGTCTGGGTCGCCGTCCCGGCGATGCCTCGGGAGGCACCGGCGACCTCGTCCGCCCCCCCCCGCACCGCGCTGACCAGGGCGCGCAGCCCCCCAACCATCTCGGCGAAGGCGCCCTCAAGGCGGCCCACTTCATCGGTACCCCGGGGATGGAGGTCCTGGGTCAGGCGGCCGGCCGCCACGGCCTGGGCCGCGGTGGAAAGGAGCTCCACGGGCTGCAGGACCCAGCGCCGCACAACGAGGGAGCCGGCCAGGCTTCCCAGCGTGGTGAGGATGGCGCCCATCCCCAGGCTCCACCACACGATCGCGTGCGCCTTGGCCCGCATGGGGGCGCCGGGATGGCCCAACAGCAGGGCGAACACGGGCTTCCCCTGCGCCGCCACCGGCACGATGGTGTGGATGGCCTGGCCCGCGCCGACGATCCGCGGCTCCGCGCTCGCTGCGGCGGGGCGGAGGGACTGGATGATCGTCTGATTCACCTGCGTGGGGTCGCTGTGGGCCAGGATCCTTCCGGCGGGGTCCACGGCGGCCACGTACACCAGATCGGGATTGGCGTCCTTGATGAGGCTCACGTCCGTGGCGAGCCCTTGCAAGGCCACCTCACCGGCCGAGGGCCCCAGGACGTTCAAGGTTTCCTGCGTGCGATAGACGATGGGTCGGGTGAGGGCGAGCGCCCGCTGTTGCAGGCCAGCCAGGTGCTCGTGGCGCAGGGCCACGAAGCTGAGCGCGCCGGCCGCGGCGAGGGCCACGCCCACGATGAGGGCCACGCCCAGCGTGATCTTGGTGCGGAGCCGTAGTCGCATCATCCGTCTCGCCTGTCTTCCCATGCCGCGCGCCGCGACCCCACCGCCCGGGGGGCGCCGGCCGGGGCATGCCCGTTCCCGGTCTCGAACCGCGCCAGCGTCCTCTGCAGGAGGCCGGTCTGCGAGGAGCGCTGGGTGGCGGAGGCCGAGGGCGCGGCGGCCACGAGGATCCACGCCGTGAGCGCCGCGATGCAGCTCACGGTGTGCCTCATGAGGGCCTCCCAACAGGCTTCCCATCGTGTCTGGCCGCCGCCCCTTCCCCCGCCGACCCCACGGGGGCTCCGGGGAGGGCCGGCCACGCCTCCGCGTCGGGCGCCCGCAGCGAAGAGGAACTGGTGCGGGGCATCATGGCTGCCTGCATGGTCCGCACGCTCAGGAGGCCGGCGCCGGCGCGGCCTCCGCACCCACGCCCTCGGCGGCGAGTCCGGCGCTCTCGGCGCGCCGGAGGTCCTCGGGGTGCAGGACCTTCCCCAGGTCCAGGAGGACCAGCAGGGAGTCCCCCAGCTTGCCCACCCCGGTGATGTACTCCACGCCGATCCCGCTGATCATCGGCGGCGGCGGTTCGACGGCGTTGGGCGGCAGCCGCAGGACCTCCGAGGCGGCGTCCACGATGAGGCCCACCTGCCGCCGGTCCGTCTCGACGATCAGGATCCGCGTCTTGCGGGTGCGGGGCCGGTCCGGCAGGCGAAGGCGCCTCCCCAGATCGATGACCGGGATGATGCGCCCCCGCAGGTTGATCACGCCCTCGACGAACCAGGGGGCCTCAGGGACGGGCGTCACATCGGGCAGGCGGACGATCTCCTGCACGGCGCCGATGGGCACGCCGAACTGCTCCTCTCCCAGCCGGAAGGTCACGAGCTGCGCGCCCGCTGCCATCCCCACGCCTCCTCACCCGCCGAGGGCGCCGACGGCCTCGGCCACGGCGACGCCGTGGGGCCCCGAGCCGTTCTCCGTGCGGAACCGGCTCACCAGCCCCTGGAGGAAGGTGGCCTGGGACGAGAGCTGCGCGGCCGAGGACGACAGCTCGGTGGCACTGGCGGCGTGCTGGCCGGCCGCCCCTTGGATCTTCTCCAGGGCCATGACCACCTGCTTGGTCCCGGCCGCCTGCTCCTCGGTGGCGGCCCGGATCTCGGCCGCGAGCTCGGTCAACTTGCCGGCGGCCGCGGCGATCTCGCGGGAGCCGCGGCCCTGTTCGGCGGTGGCGGCGCCGATCTCCTGCGCCCGTTCGGCCACCACGCCGGCCGCGTTCTCCAGCTCCACCAGGGCCTTCCCCACCCGGTGGTTGTTGGCGTACACGGTATCCAGGAGGGTGGTCGTGGACTGCGTCTCCGACACGGCCGAGGCGGTGCTGGCCTGGATCCCCCGGATGAGGCCGGAGATCTCTTTGGCCGAGGCGGCGCTCCGCTCCGCCAGCCGCCGCACCTCCTCGGCCACCACGGCGAACCCGGCCCCGTGCTCGCCGGCCCGGGCCGCCTCGATGGCCGCGTTCAGGGCCAGGAGGTTGGTCTGCTCGGCGATGTCGTCGATGACCTCCACGATGGCGTCGATGTCCCGGGCCTTGGCGCCCAGGGCGCGCATGCTCTCGCCCAGGGCGGCAGACCGCTCCCGCACCGTGTCCATCCCCTTCTGGACCGCCTCGCGCTCGCTCAGGGCGTGCTCCACGGCGGATCGTGACTGAGCCGCCAGGGCGGCCAGCTCCTGGGCCCGCTGGGCCACCCGTCCGATGGAGGCCGCCAACTGCTCGATGGCCGCGCTGGTCTGGGCCACCGAGGTGGCGGCGCTGCCGGCGTGCCCGGCCACGGTCCCGATGTTGGAGGTCACCTCGTGCATGGTGGCGGTCATCTCCTCCACCGCGGCCGCGGCCCCCTCGGCCCCGCTGGCCGCCTGGGCCGCCGTGCCGGCGATGCCCTGGGCGGCGCCGGCCACTTCGTCGGCGCCACCCCGTACGGCCGTGACCAACCCCCGGAGTCCCTCGACCATCTGGGCGAAGGCCCCCTCCACGCGGCCCAGCTCGTCTTGGCCAGCCTGGGGCACCGCAGCCCTCAGGTCACCCTGGGCCACCACCTCGGCCACGACCACCACCTCCTGCGTCCGGTTCCGGATGGCCCGCGCCAGGCCGAAGGCGATGAGCATGCCTGCCCCGGCGACCGCCGCGGCCACGCCCATCTGCCATGCGATGGCCCGCCTGAACGTGGCGGCGCCGCGTCGGTGGGCCTGCTGCGCCATGGCGTCGCGTTCCTTCTCCAGCTTGTCCAGCGTTTCATCGAGGAGCACCATTTGCGAGGAAAGCTCCAGGGCCCTGCCCCGACGGATGACGCCGTCCTTGTCCCAGGAATCCGGCTGGAGGACCTCGGCCGCGCTTTCCCGATAGCGGGCCATGAGGTCCTGGATGGTCTGCAGGAGGCCCTGCTCGCGGCGCGTGAGATCGAGCCTGCGGAAGCCCTCCAGGAGCGCGCGCAGTTGCCGCGTGCTCTCCTCCATTTTGGCCTTGGCCTGGTTCTGGTCGTACGGTGTTTGGGCGGTGGCCCCGAAGAGGATCCAGAATCTGAGCTTGGAGACGACCCCCTCGGCCTCGCCGAGGTCCCGCACGGGGACCAGACCGTTTTCGTAGGCCCACCGGGAGCGGGCGTTTTCCTGCCAAAACTGGAACAGGCCGTGGGCCACGAGGGCGCTGAAGACGGCCACGATGGTGGCCGTGCCGAGGATGGCCTTGGACGACATGGAAAGGTTGGCGAGGCGCGCCCTGCCGAACTTCATCTGCCTCCTCTGCCCTCTGCCCCGTTCCCCCGCGACGGGGGGAGTGAAGGGCATGCGCTGCCAGCGGTGTCGTATGGTCGTCCAATTGGTATGACCACCTGCGGTGGGGTGCAATGGGGGTGCCACCGGATCCACCATGGGACCTTGACGGGCGAGGGCTTCCAGGGGCCGCGGCGATGCGGCAACGCAACCCCTCATCGGATAACCCCTCCGCGCCGCCACGGCGCACGCACACCGGGGCGAGATCGGCCGTCACGTGGGCCGGGCACAGGTTCGCCGGGGCTGGCCGATTGTCGGTGGTTGTCCAGCGGCCTGCTGAAAAAGGTCCAGCATCTCTCGCCGCCGCCTGGGCGGCGGCGGGTGGGCTGCAAGACCCAGGGGCGGCCGCGCCGCCTGCACAGGAGCGAGTTCATCGGCACCCCGCGACGGACCGCGGGCCAGGATGTGCGTCCGCAGAGGCCGGGGGCCGAGGGCCCGCCGGGGAGTGAAACAGCCATGCGGGAAGGAGATGCCGAAGAGGGGGAGCCGTCGGAAGCGCCTCAGGAGGTAGCGGAGGGATGGCCGGGGCCCCCTCCCGGAGGCCGGGCCGAACGGGCGGGGCCGGCGGTGGTCCTACACCGTGGCGCCGATCTTGGTTGTGCGCTCAGTCAGTGATGGAGCCCTGAAAATCGGCAATCCGATCATCGTGCCCGTTGCCGTTCCCGTTTCCGGGGCCGTTGCCACCGTCAGAGGATTCGAGGCTGGGGAGTTCCTGTTCCATGGCAATCTTCTTCCGGTGGAGGGGCTCTTCACCACCGCTGGTGGGGGTCAACAATATAATGTACGGGATGCTCCTCAGCGGTCCCATGTGCCACCGGCTTTCCGAAGGGGGGCGGCTTCTTGGTTCATCCATCGCCGGTCCACCCTGGAGGACTTGCGTTTCGTCCGCTGGGTCCTTGAACGACGACGCCTGTGCCACAGGCTGGGCCGTCCATCGGGTAGCGACCAAGGGTCGCGCGCCCCGTGCCACCCCTTGCTCTAGGCGCTTCTGAGCCTCCGGCGGGCTGAGGGAAGGGGAGGGGACGGGGTGACCCCTCGGGCGCGGCACGGGGGGTCTTCCCGGGCTCGCCTGTGCCCTTTCATGACAGTTGATTTTTGTTGGGGAGGCTGATAATCATAGCGTCACGTCGGGGCCCATTCGGCGCAGGTTTGCCGCGCCGGGGCGCCGCGGCCGGCCGGGGGGATCGCATGTCGCTCGAGGAGAGATTGCAGGATCTGCGCCGCCGGCGCGACCTGGCCCATCAGGCGGGCGGGCCGGAGCGCGTGGCCCGCCAGCACAAGGCCGGGAAGCTCACGGCGCGCGAGCGCGTCGAGCTCCTGCTCGACAAGGACAGCTTCACCGAGATGGACATGCTGGTTACCCACCGCTGCACGGACTTCGGCATGGCGGAGCAGATTATCCCGGGCGACGGCGTCGTGACCGGCTACGGGACCATCGATGGGCGCTCGGTCTATCTTTTTGCGCAGGACTTCACGGTCTTCGGGGGCTCCCTGTCGGAGGCGTATGCGGCCAAGATCTGCAAGGTGATGGATCAGGCCATGAAGGCGGGCGCCCCCATCATCGGCCTGAACGATTCCGGCGGGGCGCGCATCCAAGAGGGGGTCGTCTCTCTGGCGGGTTACGCCGATATCTTCCAGCGCAACGTGCTGGCCTCGGGGGTGGTGCCCCAGGTCTCGGCCATCATGGGCCCGTGCGCCGGCGGGGCGGTGTACTCTCCGGCCCTCACCGATTTCGTGGTGATGGTGCGGGACACCAGCCACATGTTCATCACCGGGCCCGATGTGATCAAGACGGTGACCAACGAGGAGGTCACCTTCGAGGAGTTGGGCGGGGCCATGACGCACAACGCCACCTCGGGCGTGGCCCATTTCGCCGCCGGCTCGGAGGAGGAGGGCCTGGCGCTGATCCGGGAGCTGCTGTCGTTCCTCCCCCTGAACAACCTGGACGACCCGCCCCGCCGCACCCCCAGGGACGATCCCAATCGGATGGACGATGAGCTGAACGCCGTCGTCCCGGACGACCCCGCCAAGCCCTACGACATGAAGGAGGTCATCCGCCGGGTGGTGGACGAGGGATACTTCCTCGAAGTGCACGAACACTTCGCCCAGAACATGGTGGTCGGGTTCGCGCGGCTGGATGGGCGGCCGGTGGGCTTCGTGGCCAACCAGCCGGCGGTGCTGGCAGGCTGCCTCGACATCAAGTCCTGCATCAAAGCGGCCCGCTTCGTGCGCACCTGCGATGCCTTCAACATTCCCATCATCACCCTGGAGGACGTGCCGGGCTATCTGCCGGGCACGGCGCAGGAGTTCGGGGGGATCATCAAGCACGGGGCCAAGCTGCTGTACGCTTACGGCGAGGCCACCGTCCCCAAGGTCACCGTCATCACCCGCAAGGCCTACGGGGGGGCCTACTGCGTGATGGGCTCGAAGCACATGCGGGCCGACGTGAACCTGGCCTACCCCACGGCCGAGATCGCCGTCATGGGGCCCGAGGGGGCCGTCAACATCCTCTACCGCCGCGAGCTGGGCGAGGCGCGGGATCCGGGGGCCTTCCGCGCCGAGAAGGTGGCCGAGTTCCGCGAAAAGTTCGCCAACCCCTACGTGGCCGCGTCGCGCGGCTACGTGGACGATATCATCGAACCCCGGGAGACCCGCCCCAGGCTGATCCGCGCCCTGCGCAGCCTGGAGACCAAGCGGGACACGAACCCGCCCCGCAAGCACGGCAACATCCCGCTGTAGGCCGCCGGCTCCGCCGCCGCCCCGGCGCCCGGGGCCCGGCGGGCCTCCCCGGCCAAGGAGGCAGAGGATGCCCCGCGTCCTGGTTGTGGATGACGACCCGCAGGCCTGCGACCTGTTGTGCGAGTTCCTCAGCGCCAAAGCGTACGAGGTGAGCGCGGCCGCCACCGGGGGCGAGGGCCTGAAGCGCCTTCGGGAGGAGCGCCCCCACCTGGTCCTGTTGGACATCAACCTGCCGGATATGAGCGGCCTGGAGGTGCTCCGCGAGGCCAAGGCCATCGATCCGGCCGTGGGCGTGATCATGGTGACGGGCCTGCAGGAGGAGGAGATCGGGCGGCAGGCCATGCGGGACGGCGCCTTCGATTACATCACCAAGCCCCTGGACCTGCAGTATCTGGAGAAGAGCCTCTGGTACAAGATCACCACCATGACGCTGTGACGCGGGCGCCGCGGCATCCCGTGCGCCGGGGGAAGGATGTTTGAGAAGATCCTGATCGCGAACCGGGGCGAGATCGCCGTCCGCATCATCCGGGCCTGCCGGGAGATGGAGATCAGGACCGTGGCCGTCTTCTCGGAGGCGGATCGGGCGTCGCTCCACGTCCGCTACGCGGACGAGGCCCACTGCATCGGCCCGGCCCCCGCGGCCAAGAGCTACCTGAACATGGGGGCGATCTTGGAGGTGGCGGCCCGCAGCGGGGCCCGGGCCATCCACCCGGGCTACGGGTTCCTGGCCGAGAACCCGGCCTTCGCCGCCGTGTGCGCCGAGGAGGGGTTCGCCTTCATCGGCCCCCCGGCGGCCGCGATCCAGAAGCTGGGCTCCAAGACCTCGGCCCGGCAGCTCGCGGTGGCGGCCGGGGTGCCGGTGGTGCCCGGGGCCACCCAGGACCTGACCGACGAGGAGGCCCGGGAGGCGGCGCTGCAGTTCGGCCTGCCGGTGCTGATCAAGGCGGCGGCCGGCGGCGGCGGAAAGGGGATGCGGGTGGTGGCCGACGCGGCCGACCTGGCCCCCGCCATCCGCGCCGCCCGCTCCGAGGCCCAGTCGTCCTTCGGGGACCCGGCCATCTACGTGGAGAAGTACCTGACGGCCCCGCGCCACGTGGAGATGCAGATCCTGGCCGATGCGCACGGCCACGTGGTGTACCTGGGCGAGCGGGAATGCTCGGTGCAGCGGCGCCACCAGAAGGTGATCGAGGAGGCGCCCAGCCCGGCCGTCGCCCCGGAACTGCGGGGCCGCATCGGCGAGGCGGCGGTGGCCCTGGCGCGGGCCGGCGGGTACGTGAATGCCGGGACCATGGAGTTTCTCCTGGACCGGGAGGGCAACGTCTATTTCCTGGAGATGAACAGCCGCCTCCAGGTGGAGCACCCGGTCACCGAGATGGTGACCGGCATCGATCTGGTGAAGGAACAGATCCGCATCGCGGCCGGGGAGCCGCTCCGGCTCCGCCAGGAGGACCTGCGGATCCAGGGGCACGCCATCGAATGCCGCATCTACGCCGAGGACCCGTTCCAGAATTTCATCCCCTCGCCCGGCGTGATCCGCGGCCTCCGGGAGCCGGGCGGGCCGGGCGTGCGGGTGGAGAGCGGGGTGTACCAGGGTTACGAGGTGCCGGTCTTCTACGACCCCCTGATCTCCAAGATCGTCGCCTGGGGACGGGACCGGGCGGAGGCCGTGGAGCGCATGCGCCGCGCCCTGGCCGAGACCGTGGTGAAGGGGATCAAGACCACGGTGCCCTTCCACCGGTGGGTGATGGCGGACCCGGCCTACATGCGGGGCCAGATCGACACCAGCTTCATCGACACCCACTTCGCCCGCCGGGCCGAGGAGGAGGGGAGCCGCGATCGCGACGTGGCCCTCATCGCCGCGGCCCTGCGCCTCTACCTCAACGAGACCGCGGGTGCGGGCGTCGCCCGCCCGGAGGCCGTGCCCTCCCGCGAGAGCGCGTGGCGCATCGCGGCCCGCCGGGACGCGCTGCGGCGCCTCTAGGGTCTTGCCCCTCCGCGGCCCCCCGGCCGTGCCGGCGCGGGCGCGGCGGGATCCTTCAGCTGATGTCCGCGCGCCTCCGGGGGGCGGACGAGGACCGTTCGTGGCGAACCCCGCCAGCTACGTGGCCACCTGGCGCGGCCAGGAGGTTCCGATCCGGGTCTCGACCCTGGGCGACCGCTACCTGGTCCACCTGGGGTCCCGGAGCGTCGAGGTGGACATCCTGGCGGCCGGCAACGATCTCTATTCTCTCCTCCTGGGGGGCCGCTCCTACGAGGTGGACGTCCTGCCCATCGAGGACGGGCTGACCGTGCTCGTCCGCGGCGAGCCCTATCACCTGCGGATCCAGGACGAACGGACAGCGCGCCTGCGGGCCGCGGTGGGCAAAGGCAAGGCGCCGACCGGGAAACGGACCGTGGCGTCCCCCATGCCGGGGAAGGTGGTGAAGCACCTGGTGAAGGTGGGGGACGCGGTGGAGGCCGGACAGGGGGTCATCGTGGTCGAAGCCATGAAGATGGAGAACGAACTGCGCGCCCCCGGCCCCGGAACCGTCCGCGAGATCCGCGCCCCCGAGGGCTCGGTGGTGGCGGGCGGCGCCCCCCTGGTGATCATTGAATAGCGCCGGCAGGTGCCCCGGCCGCGGGAGGCCGGGCCAGGCATTGGCGCGATGAGCGCTCCCGTCACGTTGCGGTTGACCGAGGATCGGTTCCCGCCGAGGGCAGGGTATTCGGAGCCCTTGCCGCGGCGAAACCGGGTGCTCTACGTGGCGCGTGGCGAGATCACCGTGTGGCGGGGCGGAACCGGGGCGGAGGTGGAGCGGGACGCGGCGTGGTTCGGCGCGGGGGAGTGCACGGCCAAGGCGGGGCCGGACGGTGCGCGCGTCCTGCGGTTCGAGCTGGTGGCGGGCCCTGGGTCCGGGGCGGGGCTGCCGTCCGGATCCGTGGTGGAGAGCACGCTCCTCCTGGCGTCCCCGGTGGATCTGGAGCCGCAGGCGAAATACCTCATGCGCTGCGACCGGGTCGATTTCGATCCGGGTGGGGAGGCGCTGCCGCACGGGCACCGGGGGGGCGGCATCCGCTGCCTGCTCATGGGCCGCCTGGATGTCAAGGTGGCCGATGGGCCGTACCGCACCATGCGGCCGGGTGACGCGTGGTTCGAGAGCGGCAGGGAGCCGGTGCACGCCGTCGCCTCCAAGGAGGAGCCGACCAGCTTCATCCGCGTGAGCATCCTGCCGCGCGAGATCCAGGGGAAGAGCTCCATCCTGTACGTGGACCCGGCGGACGCGGCCCGCAGCAAGCCGCGCCGCTACATGGTCTTCGTGGACGATCCCATCGAGATCTGACGGGCATGGCATCCTGGGGCACCCCGAGCTACCCGCTGACCCTGCGGGCGGGGAGCGGACATGGATAATAAGGAAGAACGGGAAACCATCAGGGCCGAGCGGGAGCGGTGGGAGCGCGAGACGCTCAAGCGGGCGCTGGAGAAGGCGCCGGAGCGGCAGCCCGGCTTCGAGACCCCGTCCCAGATCCCCTTGCACCGGCTTTACACGCCGGAGGACGTGGGCCCGGAGTACCGGGACAAGCTGGGCTTCCCCGGCGCGTATCCCTTCACGCGCGGCGTGCAGCCCACCATGTACCGGGGCCGCCTCTGGACCATGCGGCAGTACGCCGGCTTCGGCAGCGCGGCGGAGGCCAACCAGCGATTCAAGTACCTCCTGCAGCAGGGCCAGACGGGGCTCTCGGTGGCCTTCGACCTGCCCACGCAGATGGGATACGACTCGGACGATCCGGCGGCCCGCGGCGAGGTGGGCAAGGTGGGCGTGGCCATCAGCAGCCTGGCGGACATGGAGGCGCTCCTGGACGGGATCCCCCTGGACCGGGTGAGCACCTCCATGACCATCAACGCCACGGCGGCCCTCCTGCTGGCCCTCTACGTGGCGGTGGGGGAGAAGCAGGGGGTCCCCCGCGCGGCGCTGTCCGGCACCGTGCAGAACGACATCCTGAAGGAGTACATCGCGCGGGGGACCTACATCTACCCGCCGCGGCCGTCGCTGCGCATCGTGACGGACATCTTCGCCTTCTGCGCCGCCGAGATGCCCCGCTGGAACAGCATCAGCATCAGCGGCTACCACGTGCGCGAGGCGGGCTGCACGGCGGTGCAGGAGGTGGCCTTCACCCTGGGCAACGGCATCGCCTACGTGGAGGCGGCCCTGCGCCGCGGCTTGGACGTGGATGCCTTCGCCGCGCAACTGGCCTTCTTCTTCAACGCCCACAACACCTTCTTCGAGGAGATAGCCAAGTATCGGGCGGCCCGGCGGCTGTGGGCCTGCCTCATGCGGGAACGGTTCAAGGCGAAGGACCCGCGGTCCTGGATGCTGCGGTTCCACACCCAGACCTCCGGCGTGAGCCTCACGGCCCAGCAGCCGGAGAACAACGTGGTCCGGGTGGCCTACCAGGCCCTGGCCGCCGTGCTGGGCGGCACCCAGTCGCTCCACACCAACTCCCGCGACGAGGCGCTGGCCCTCCCCACCGAGGAGGCGGTGCGGATCGCCTTGCGCACGCAGCAGATCCTGGGCCACGAGACCGGCGTGGCGGACGTGATCGACCCGTTGGGCGGCTCCTACCTGGTGGAGGCCCTGACGGACCGGGTGGAGGCCGAGGCCCGCGCGTACCTGGAACGGATCGACGGGATGGGAGGCATGCTGCGTGCCATCGAGACCGGCTTCGTCCAGAAGGAGATCCAGGACGCGGCCTACCGGGAGCAGCAGGCCATAGAGGAGCGGCGCCGGATCGTGGTGGGCGTGAACGCCTTCACCGGGGACGAGAACACGTCCATCCCCCTCTTCCAGGTGGATCCCCGCATCGAGAGGGACCAGGTGGAGCGCCTGCAACGGGTCCGCGCGGGGCGGGACGGGGCGGCCGCCGAACGCGCCCTGGGCCGGCTGGCCGATGCGGCGCGAGGCGGCGACAACTTGATGCCCGCCATCCTGGAGGCCGTGCGGGCCTACGCCACGCTGGGCGAGATCTGCTACCGGCTTCGGGACGTGTTCGGCGAGCACGAGGAGTCGGTCGTCCTGTGATCGCCGGCCCCGTGGCGCCCCGCCGCCCGCTCCTCTGGATCGCGCTGGCGGCCCTGCCGTTCTTCCTGCTGGACCTGGGGCGCCCCGCCCTCACCGACGGCGAGGCCATGTACGCCGAGGTCCCGCGGGAGATGCGCGCGCGGGGCGACTGGGTCACGCCGCACGTCAACGGCACCCGCCACTTCGACAAGCCGCCCCTCATCTACTGGGCCATCGGGGCCGCCCAGGCGCTCCTGGGCGAGACCGAACTGTCCGCGCGCCTCTGGCCGGCCCTGGCCGCCTGGGCCACCATCCCCGTGGTGGGGGCCATCGGGGGCGCGTTGTTCGGGGCGCGCAGCGGGTGGCTGGGCGCCCTGGCCTTCGCCGCCAGCCTGGGGCCCCACCTCTTCGGCCGCCAGGTGATGCCGGACGCCATGCTCTGCCTGTGGATCGCCCTGGCGATCCTCGGGTACGCCAGAGGCTTCCTGCGCGGCGGGGAGGGCCGCGGCCCGTGGCCGTGGGTGATGTACGCCAGCCTTGGCCTCGCCGTCCTCACCAAGGGCCTCTTGGGGGTGGGGCTGCCCGCCGCGATCGTCGGCCTGCACGCGCTGCTGAGCGGACGCCTGCGGGCATTCCGCTCGTGGCGCGCGCTGGCGGGCCTGGCCCTGGCGGCCGCCGTGGCCCTCCCGTGGCACCTGGCCGTGGCCCGGGCGAACCCGGACTTCTTCGGGTACTACGTGATCCGGGAGCACCTGCTTCGATTCACCGGTCGGCGCTTCCCGCAGGACGAGGTCCTGCCCCTCCCCATCTTCATCCTCCTCACGCTGGTTTGGACGTTCCCGTGGGCGGGCCTGGTACCCCAGGCGCTGGGGCGGGCGGGGCGCCGCCTGGCCGCGGCCGGCGCCCGGAAGGCCGAGGACCTGCTGCCGCTCCTGTGGATCGGGATCGTCATCGGGCTCTTCGCCGCCTCGCGGTCCCGGCTCGAGTACTACGCCCTACCGGCGATGCCGGCCGTCGCCCTTCTGGTGGGCAGGTTCTGGGACGAGGTCCTGCCGCCTGCGGGGAACCCGGGCGGCGGCGCCCCACGGCCCGCCTCCCGGCGGGCGCTGGTGCTGGCCCTCGGCGCCACGGCCGCCCTGATGGCGGCTGCCGCCGCGGCCTCGCTGGTGGTGCTGGGCCCGTGGAAAGATGTGGTGTCGCGCGCCGTCGCCGCCTGGTGGCCGGAATCGGGGTGGTTCGGCGGCCCGGAGCAACAGGCGGTGCTGGAGCGGATCCGGATTCCCACCATGGTTACGCTGATGGGGGCCGCCGGGCTTACCCTGGGCGCGCTGGCGGCCGCCCGCCGCGGCCGCCACGGAGTCGCGTGCGCCCTGCTGGCCGGCATGATGGCGCCCATCCTCGCCCTGGTCCACTGGGGCTTTCTGGTGGTGGAGCCGTGGCAGTCCAGCCGGCCCGTCGCCGAGATCGTGCAGCGGATGGCGGGGCCGGACGATCCCGTGGTGTTCCAGGAGCCGTACGAATACATGTGGGTGGGCGGGATCACCTTCTACGCGAGGCGGATGGTTTTCATCCTCAAGGACCCGCGCTTCGAGGGCGCCCCGGCGCGCCGCCGCGAGCCGCCGGAGCGGTTTCTAGACCGCCGGCAGCTCGAGGCCCTCTGGGCGTCGGGCCGACGGGTCGTGGTGGTGGCGGATGAACGCGGAGGCGTGGAGGCCGCCCTGGGCCGTGTCCGCCCCGCGGAGGTGCTGGGGCGAGCCGGCGGGCGGGTGGTGTTCCGTCCCCGGGACGTTGGGAGGCCAGGAAGCTAGGACGCTGGGAGGCTGACATGGCGCCGTACTCGGAATCCAGGCCCCGTCGCTCGGGTGTTCAAGCATCCTAGCGTCCCGGCGTCCAAGCACCCCAGCGGCATGAGGCGCCTCATCGTCAACGCGGATGATTTCGGATTGTGCGCCAGCGTGAACCGGGGGATCCTGGAGGCGCATCGGCAGGGGATCGTCACGTCGGCCACGCTGCTGGCGGGGGCGCCGGGTTTCGAGGAGGCGGTGGCCCTGGCCCGCGGGGCGCCCGGGCTGGGCGTGGGCGTGCACCTGAACCTGACCCGGGGGCGGTCTGTGAGCCCACCCCCTCGCGTCTCCACGCTGGTCAGGGACGATGGGATGTTCGTGCACACCCCGTGGACCCTCGCCCTCGGCCTCTTGAGGCGCCGTATCGCCCGGGACGAGGTGCAAGGGGAATGGGCGGCGCAGATCGCCCGCGTGCGTGCCTCCGGCATCACCCCCACACACCTGGATAGCGAGAAGCACGTGCATTTGCTGCCCGGACTCCTCGACGTGGCGCTGGGCCTGGCCCGGGAGCACGGGATCGGCGCCATCCGGGCCGCGGCGGAGCCGGGCGTGTGGACCCGCCTTGCCCCAATGAATCCCCAGTGGTATAAAACCTGCGGCGTGGCCGTGCTGGGCCGTCGGGCCCGCCGGCACGCGATGGCGGACGGGCGGCGGACGCCTGACCGCCTGCTGGGGGTGCTCGATGGCGGGCGCCTGGACGAAGGTCGGCTCGTGCGCCTCCTGGGCCTCGTGGGCCCGGGCGCGACGGAACTGATCTGTCATCCAGGCTACGACAGCCCGGAGCTTCGCCGGCTCGTGGCGGAAACCGGCGGGGGATACCTGCTGGCGGCACGGGAGGCGGAGGTCCGGGCCCTCACGGCCTCGCGGCTGCGCGGGGCGCTGCGGGAACGCGAGATCGAACTCATCCACTACGGGCAGCTGTAGCGTAGGGCGTAAGGCGTAAGGGGTGAGGCGTAAGGGGTAAACGCCCCTCACGTTTCACGCCTTACGTCTCACGTTGTGGAACGGGCACGGGAACAGACGCGATGGCACGATGCCAGATCTCGGTGGTGGTCCCCCTCCACAACGAGGCGGACAACGTCAAGGAGCTGTACGATCGGCTCACGGCCGCCCTGGAGGGCCTGGGGCGGACGCACGAAGTGATCTTCGTGGACGATGGCAGCCGGGACCTCACCTTCCAGCGTCTGGCCGAGCTGCAGGCCGGGGACCCGCGGGTGCACGTCCTACGCTTGCGCCGCAACTTCGGGCAGACGGCGGCCCTGGCCGCCGGGTTCGACTTCGCCGAGGGCGACGTGGTCGTGGCCATGGACGGCGACCTGCAGCACCTGCCCGAGGACATCCCGAAGCTCCTGGCCAAGATCGACGAGGGCTACGACATCGCCAGCGGCTGGCGCGCCCGGCGGGTGGATCACCTCCTGCTCCGCCGCCTGCCGTCGCTGGCGGCCAACCGGCTGATGGCCTGGCTCAGCGGGATCCCCATGCGGGACTTCGGGAGCACCTTCAAGGCCTACCGGCGCGAGGTCATCCAGGGCACGGAGCTGTACGGGGAGCTGCACCGGTTCATCCCCGCCCTGGCGAGCTGGCAGGGGGTGAGCATCGTGGAGGTGCCCATCGCCAACATGCCCAGGCGGCGGGGCGCCTCCAAGTACGGCCTCTCGCGGACGTTTCGGGTCCTCTTCGATCTGCTCACGGTCAAGTTCCTCATCCATTACCTGGAGCGCCCCCTGCAGTTCTTCGGCCTCTGGGGCTTGGTCTTCTCCGGGACCGGGTTTGCGATCCTGGCCGCGGTGACGTTCTGGAAGGTGGTGTATGGCGTCTCCATCTACGATTACCTGGGCTCCCTGCTCCTGGGGATGCTCCTGATGATCGTGGGGATCCAGATCGTGGCCGTGGGCCTCTCCACCGAGGTGAGCACCCGCATCTACCACACCGTCCGCCACCGCCGCATCTACGTGATCCGCGAGGTGCGGAGCGCGCGGCGCCGCCCCGAGCCGGGCGCGGGGGATGCCCCCGGGCCCCGTGGCACGCCCCCGACATGACCCCACGATTCCCCTGAAATCCCTCCCGAACCCAGCAGGCCGCTGAAAAACCCGTTTTCTGCAGGCTGCTCAAAAAGGTCCAGATGCAAGGCGGCGGGCGATGCGAGGTACGAGGCGTACTTGGGCCGTACGTCGCAGTGCCGCGCGAGCCCGCCAACGCGGCAGATGGGCCTTTTTCAGCAGCCCGCTAGAGGGCCGCGGGCCCGGCCCCGTTCCGGCGCCGCGAGGGGGGAGCGCGGCCTGCGCTTGCTTCCCCGCCGGAGATATGGCATCTTAGCGAGGGTACGGGTTTTCCCTCCACGTCCCGGTGAGGAGCGCATCGTGCTGAAGACCCTGTTGCTGAACCCTCCCTCGTTCGAGGGGTTCGATGGCGGCGCCGGGGCGCGCTATCAGGCGCGGCGTGAAGTTCGCTCCTTCTGGTACCCCACCTGGCTGGCGCAGCCGGCCGCCCTCATCCCGGGCAGCACCCTGATCGACGCGCCGCCGGACGGGCTGACGGTGGCGGACGTCGTGGCCCGCGCCGCCGGCTTCGACCTGTGCGTGCTCCACACCAGCACCCCCTCCCTGCGGAGCGACGCGCGGGTGGCGGAAGCGCTCAAGGCGGCCCACCCCCACCTGCGCATCGGGTTCGTCGGCGCCCACGCGGCGGTGATGCCGGCGCAGACCCTGCTGGCCTCCCCCGTCATCGAGTTCGCCGCGCGACACGAGTTCGATTACACCCTGCGCGAGGTGGCCGAGGGGCGTGAATACGCCGCCATCGACGGGATCAGCTACCGCGCCGACGGGCGCATCGTCCACAACAAGGACCGGGCCCTGATCCAGGACATGGACGCCCTGCCTTTCGTGGTGGATGTCTACAAGCGGGACCTCAGGCCGGAGCACTATTTCATCGGCTACCTGCAGCATCCCTACCTCTCCCTGTACACGGGGCGTGGCTGCCCGGCCAAGTGCACCTTCTGCCTCTGGCCCCAGACCATCGGCGGCCACCAGTATCGGGCGCGGAGCCCCGAGAGCGTGTCCCTGGAGCTGGCCCGGGCCAAGGCCCTCTTCCCACAGGTCAAGGAGTTCTTTTTTGACGACGACACCTTCACGGCGGACCTGCCCCGCGCGGAGGCCATCGCCCGGCGCCTCAAGGCGCTGGGCATCACGTGGTCGTGCAACGCCAGGCCCAACGTCCCCCGCAAGACCCTGGAGGTGCTGAAAGACTCCGGCCTCCGCCTCCTGCTGGTGGGCTACGAATCGGGGAACCAGGCGATCTTGAACAACATCAAGAAGGGCACCCGGCTGGACGTGGCGCGGCGGTTCACCAGAGACTGCAAGGACCTGGGGATCGTCGTCCACGGGACGTTCATCCTCGGCCTGCCGGGGGAGACCCGGGAGACCATCCAGGAGTCCATCCGCTTCGCCTGCGAGATCGAGCCGGACACGGTCCAGGTGTCGCTGGCGGCGGCGTACCCGGGCACGGAGCTGTACGCCCAGGCCACGGCGAACGGCTGGTTCACGGCGGATTCGCTGGTGAACGCGGATGGGGTCCAGGTGGCGGCCCTGGAGTACCCCGGCCTCTCGCGCGGCGAGATCTTCGAGTCTGTGGAGGCGTTCTATCGCCGCTTCTACTTTCGCCCCCGCAAGATCTTCGCCATCCTGGGGACCATGGCGCGGGACACGGCGGTGTGCCGGCGGCGGCTCCGGGAGGGGTGGGAGTTCCTGCGCTTCATGGCGCGCCGGAAACAGGAGGCGGGGGCCGCCAAGCCCACGCCGCAGGCTGCCGCCTAGCCACCGGACCGCCGACGGCCGACCGCCGCCGGAACACTGACCGCCGACCGCCGCCGCCGGCCAGCCGTTGGCCGTCAGGGACAGAGCGACCGTCGCCCATCCGCGGTCAGCGCTCAGGAAAATGCCCGCGGTCGGCGGTCAGGGAACCCACGCGTGACGCCGCCCCGCCCCCCCCTCCTCATCCTCACGGCAGACGACTTCGGCGCCTCCCCCCGGGCCAATGCCGCCATCCTGCGGGCCCACCGCGAGGGCGTCCTCGCGGCCGCCAGCCTCATGGTCACCGGGGGGGCGGCGGCGGAGGCCGTGGCCATGGCCCAAGCCCATCCCGCGCTCCGCGTGGGCCTCCACCTGGTGCTGGTGGACGGCGCATCCGCCCTGGGGCCGGCGGGCGCGCCGCGCCTGGTGGGCCGGGAGGGCCGGTTCCCGCCGTCGCCGCTGGCGGCGGGCCTGCTTTACGGGCTCCGGCCCGGGGTACGGGATGAGCTTGCCGCGGAGATCCGGGCGCAGTTCGGACGCTTTGCCGCCACCGGTCTCCCTCTGGATCACGTGAACGGCCACCATCATCTGCACATGCACCCGGCCGTGTGGCCCTTGGTCGTGGCCGAGGCCGAGCGCTGCGGCGCGGCCGGGTTGCGGGTCACGCGGGACGACCTGCGCATGGCGCTGCGGTGGGACCGGCGGGGCGTCGCCGTGCGGGCCGCCCACGCGGCGGCCCTGGCGTGGTTGGCCCGGCGCTGCCGTCGGGGCCCGGCCGGGCGCCGGCTGCGCCGGGTGGACCGGGTCTACGGGGTGCTGCAGGTGGGGGAGATGACCGAGGCCTACCTGCTGTGGCTCCTGGAGGCCATCCCGCCGGCCGACGCGGAGATCCTCTTCCATCCGGGGGCCGAGCGGGGGGCCATGCGGGACGGCGGGCCCGACCTGGAGACGCAGGCCCTCGCCAGCCCCGCGGTGCGCGCCGCCATCGCCGCCCGCGGCTTCCGCACCGGCGGCTACTCGGAGCTCACGGGCCGCTGAGCGAGGCCCGCCATCTCCTCCCCCGGCGATGCAACGGCAGCGGGGGTGGCGGTGGGCGCTCGCGCCTCGCGCCGCCCGGCTCTCCGCCTCATGAAAACCT
>DASPOZ010000087.1:0-12201 GCA_035625755.1 Candidatus Sulfotelmatobacter sp. | reverse complement strand
ACGCGGAGCGTGGGGGGGCCGCCGACCTTGATGTGCAGGTCGGAGGCCCGCCGCTCCACGGCGATCTTGAGGAGGTCCACCATCTCCATGGCGCCCTCGCAGCCGGCCGGCCGGCGCTATGCCTCCACCTCGGCCAGGGGGGGCGAGATCCCCAGGGCCGCCCGGACCTTCGCCTCGATCTCGTCGGCCAGGCCCGGGTTCTCCTGGAGGAACCGTTTGGCGTTCTCCCGGCCCTGGCCGATCCGCTCGCCGCTGTAGGCGTACCAGGCGCCGCTCTTCTCCACGACCTTGTGCTCCACGCCCACATCCACCAGGCTCCCCAGGCGGGAGATGCCCTCACCGTAGATGACGTCGAACTCGGCCTCCCGGAACGGAGGGGCCAGCTTGTTCTTCACCACCTTGACCTTCACCCGGGACCCGACGACCTCCTCCCCCTCCTTGAGGCTGGAGATGCGACGGATGTCCAGGCGAACGGAGGCGTAGAACTTCAGGGCGCGCCCGCCGGTGGTGGTCTCCGGGTTGCCGAACATCACGCCGATCTTCTCCCGGATCTGGTTGATGAAGACCACCGCCGTCCGCGACTTGCTGATGGCGGCCGTGAGCTTGCGCAGGGCCTGGGACATGAGGCGGGCATGCAGGCCCATGTGGGCGTCCCCCATCTCGCCCTCGATCTCGGCCCGGGGGACCAGGGCCGCCACCGAGTCGATCACGATGACGTCCACGGCGCCGCTGCGCACCAGCACCTCTGTGATCTCCAGGGCCTGCTCGCCGGTGTCCGGCTGGGAGAGGAGCAGATCGTCTACATTCACGCCCAGGGCCCGTGCGTACTTGGCATCCAGGGCGTGCTCGGCGTCGATGAAGGCGGCGGCGCCGCCCCGCCTCTGGGCCTGGCAGATCACGTGCAGCGCCAGCGTCGTCTTGCCGGAGGACTCCGGCCCGAAGATCTCGGTGACCCGCCCCCGGGGGATCCCCCCCACGCCCAGGGCGTGGTCCAGCTCCAGCGAACCCGTGGGGATCGCCGCCACGGGGGCGATGACGCCGCCCGTGCCCAGGCGCATGATGGCCCCGCGGCCGTAGAGCTTCTCGATTTGGGCGACGGCCAGGTCCAGAGCCTTCTCCCGGTCTTTCCGCTCGCGATCCCGTTCCCGTTCGCCCGCCATCGTCGCCTCCAGGCTCCTCGGAGAGTGGATGTAAACTACGGCATTTCACCCGGGATGTCAACAACGCGCTCCCGGGCGGGAAGGCCGGAAAAACCCGCCCCCTGGCGCACTTACATGGGGAACGGAGGAGCCCCGACCCTCCGCGCTCCGCGCCACGGCGTTCCTGCGGCGGACCTCCAGCCGCGGGCGGCGAAGGCCGCGCGCGCCCGCCCTGCTCCGCCGCCACGGGCGGCGCCGCCGTATCCGAACAGATATGCCGGCGAACCGGTTCATGACACCTCCTGCGGGCCTCCGGCGCGCCCGCAACGCTCCTGTGGATGCTAACCGCGTGAGAATCAGGGATTGTCCCTCCGGTATGGCGCGAGATCCGCCACGATGGGCCGCTGGCACGGTCCCTGCTCCGTGCCCCGCGCGGAACGGGACCACACAGAACGAGAGAGGAGGGATCACGATGCGAATGAGCATGGCGCTGACAGGGATCCTCGTGGCGGGCGGCCTGGCCGGCGGCGTGGCGACCGAGGCGCCCGCCCTCTCGCTGGGCGCCATCCAGCAGGCGCCTCCCGCGCAGCCGGCGGCGGCTCCGCCCGTCTCGCCGGCGAATCTCATCCTGCCGCCGCACCTGACGGGAGACCTCCCCGCCCCGCCGGGACGGACCCTCGACACGCAGGGCCTGCCGAGCCTTCAGGATCTGGCGGCGGCATCGCCCACCTACACGGCCCCGCCACCGAAGCGGCCACGGGTCCGCCGACGCTGAGAGCGGCCCCGGACCCTCGATCCAGGACGAACACCCGAGGTCTTCAGGCAGCGCACAATGGCACGGGAGAGGGAGGGCGTGGCGATGGCGAATCAGATGGGACACAGTATCCTTCGCTGGCTGCGGACGCGGCGTGCGGCACACCGTCTCCGCACCGGCAGCCGGCATCGCGATCAGTTGTTGCGGCGGCTGGGACGGGCCTGCGGGGTCGCCGCCGGGCACCGCCTGCCCTCCGCGGCATGGAAGGCACACGGCGAGGCGGCCTACCGGCGCTTCAAGTGGGACCCGGCCCAGGTGGCGGCGGATGCGCGGGTCTTCTGCCGCCAGCTGCTGGCCCTGGAGGCCCGCATCTCCACGCTGGCCCGGCGGCTCGGGGCCGGGGCGGAGATGGTATTCCCCCGGCACCAGCCGCCACCCGCCTCCGCCCCGTCCTGGCGGGCCGATGGCACGCTGTAGCAGGCTGCTGAAAAAGGCCCGGCATTTTCCCCCGCTGCCCTGGCGACAGCGGGTGGCGCGTTGGCGGGCTCGCGCGGCACTGCGACGTACGGCCCAAGTACGCCTCGTACCTCGCATCGCCCGCCGCCTTGCGCCTGGACCTTGTTGAGCAGCCTGCAGAGAACACGGTTTCCGGCAACCTGCCAAGGAGGAACGACGATGAACGCCCCTCCTCTCCCGACATCGATGGATTTCTGCGCCGACCTGGTGACGGGCGCCTCGGGCGCCGCCGCCTATGCCCGGGCCGCCGCCCGCTTCACGGCGGAGAGCAACCGCCTCCGCCAATCGGGAGGGCGCCCGGCGCAGATCCGCGCCCTGGAGGCCATGGCGGACCTGTTCCGCACCCTGGCCCAGGCGCGATGGGCGCGGGACGAGGCCGAGCGTCGCCTGGCCCAGGAACCCGTGGAGGCCTTGGGGGACATCTTGGGAGATCGTCCCGTGCGCCCGGCCCCTCCCCTCCGAGGCGGCGCGGACCAACACGTCTGATCCCGTCCTCGAACGCAGACCCCGCCCCTCCCCCGCCCGGCTCCTCGTTGACCGGGCACGAAACCCCATGATATGCTCCGTTCACTCGTGGCGGCCTCCAACTGCCCGCAGGAACGCAACCCGTGCAACCCCTTCGGACCGTCGCCCTGGGGGACCATCGTCTCCGCGTTGCGCGGAGCGTGTCGTCGGCCTGCACGCGCCCGGTGACCCCGGGCAAGTCCGCCCCCGGCAGGAGGCCGAAAGAGGGACGGACCCCGCTTCACATTCCACACAGGAGGCATCGCACCCATGGCCACCAACCAGCAGGCCTACCAGCGCATGCGGGCGGAGAAGGTGGAGTACGACTGGGGAACGCTGTGGCCCCACTACCATAAGGAGAAGATGAACTGGGCCACCGGCTTCCGCACCAAGGGGGACGTGGACATCCTGTTCCTCTCGGGCTCCACGGGCCGCGACCCCTTCGAGGACGTCCCCTGCCGCACCCCCGAGGAGGAGCGGGCGGGCAGGGGCAAGGTGGTGGGCGGCATCAAGGAACAGACCCGCCAGTGCCTGGAAGACATCAAGAACAACCTGGAGATGATGGGGGCCTCGCTGAAGCACATCGTCATGTTCCGCTATTTCCTGCGCCGGCGGGAGGACGTCTTCGACATGCGGGACGAGATGTACCGCTTCTTCGAGGAGCACGAGCCCGACCTGCGCGCCCATCCGCGCCCGGCCACCCTCATCCGGGACGTGGGGATCGACCTGCCAGACATGCGGGTGGAGATCGAGGCCTGGGCCGTGGTGCCACGGAAGCCATGACACGATGCTGAAAAACTCTCTGTTCCGCAGGCTGCTCAAAAAGGTCCAGATGCAAGGCGGCGCGCGATGCGAGGCGCGAGGCGTACTTGGGCCGTACGTCGCAGCGTCGCGCGAGCGCGCCAACGCCGCAGATGGGCCTTTTTCAGCAGCCTGCTAGGGACGGGCGGTCGCCCCCGGGGCCGCGGCGGCGAGCGGCGCGGACAGGCGGTGCGTTCATTTACTTCCAGGAGAGGATCATGACACGGATCGGATTCGCCCTCGGGTACGGGCCGTTCATGGACGCCCGGGAGATCGCGGGCTGGATGAAAAAGGCCGAGGACCGCGGTTACGAGATGGGGTTCTTCTCGGAGACCATCGAGCTGATGCGCGATTCCGTCAGCGTGCTGGCGGCCATCGGCCTCGCCACCAAGACGCTGACCCTGGGATCGACCCAGATCGTGGGCCTGCGCAGCGCGGTCATCATGGCCGAGACGCTGGCTACCCTGGACGAGCTTACCGGGGGCCGCATGACCCTGGCGCCAGGGGCCTGCACCAAGAGCCACGCCGCGGTCCATTCCCTTCCGGCCATGGATCCGCCCACCTCGCTCCGGGAATGGGTCGAGGCCATGCGCCTGCTCCTGAAGGGCCAGAAGGCCTCCTACCAGGGGAAGTACGTGCGCTTCGAGGACGTGGGGCTGGCCTGGAAGCCCCTGCGCACCGCCATCCCCATCTACCTTCCCGCCACCAGCAAGACGGGGCTGCGGCTGGCGGGCCAGATCGGCGACGGGGTGGTGCTGAACGCCGTCTGCTCGCCCGAGTACACGGTCAACGCCCTCAAGATCATCCGGGAGGCGGCCCGGGAGGCCGGGCGGGACCTGAGCACCTTCGAGGTGTGCCAGATCATCAACTGCTCCGTGGAGGATGACCACGGGAAAGCGCTCGACGCCATCCGGTGGGAGATCGCCACTAAGTTCGACCCCATCCAGCTCCCCTTCAACGCCGGGCCGCGCGTGCGCGTGGGCGAGCCGCACATCCACATGGAGGATGTCCCCAAGTTCGAGGAAGCCTATCGGAAGGGGGGCATGGAGGGATTGGTGAAGGCCGTCCCCGACTCTTACGTGGAGGGGATGACGGCCAGCGGGACGCCCGAGGAGGTCCGGCGGCGCGTCCAGCAGTACCGGGACGCCGGCGTCAAGATCCCCCTGCTCCGCCCGGCGGCGATGCACCAGGCCCAGCGCCTGATGGGTCTCTTCGCGGTCCGCTGAGGGCCGCCGGCACCCCGCCCACGGGAGACAACCCCAATCAATGGTCTGCGTCACGGGAGGTAATTCCATGTCGCTGGCGGGCCCGCGCACAGGGTTGCTGCGTTCACTCGGAAGTCTGGTCATCCTCTGCGGCCTCCTGTGGGCCGCCCGGGGCCTGGCGGCCCCGGCGAATCCCCCCGTCGCCATCGGGATCGCCCTGAGCTTCTCGGGGCCGCTGGCCAACGAGGGGCAGTCCATGAAGAAGGGCTACGACCTCTGGGCCGAGCGCGTCAACGCCAAGGGGGGGATCGAAGTGGGGGGGGCGCGGCGGCCGGTCAGGCTCGTCTACTATGATGACCAGAGCGACGCCACCACGGTCGCCAAGCTGGTGGAGAAACTGATCACCGAGGACAAGGTCGAGTTCATCTTCGGCCCCTACGGGAGCGGCCTCACGGGGGCCGCCAGCTCGATCAGCGAGAAGTACCAGAAGCTCATGATCGCCCCGGCGGCCAACGCCGACCAGCTCTACACCCGCGGGTACAAGTTCTTCTTCGGGGTGCTGCCGCCCATCAGCCAGGGCTTCGCCCTGCACACGAACCTGCTGGCCAACCTGACCCCCAAGGTCAAGACCGTGGCCATCGCCTACCCGGCCGATCTCTTCCCCTCGGCGGCCGCCGCGGCCGCCGAGAAGCGGGCCAAGGACGAGGGCCTGCAGGTGGTGTACTCCGGCAAGTACCCCAAGGGCGCGAAGGATCTCTCGGCCGTCGTCACGCAGGTCAAGGCCCTGAACCCCGACGCCTTCCTCTCCCCCGGCTACTTCGAGGACATCACCCTGCTCGTCACCCAGAGCCAGCGGCTGGGGTTCAACCCCAAGTACATCGGGGTCCAGCTGGCCCCCGGCCTCGCCAAGGGCCTCGGCAAGAACGCCGACTACCTCTTCGCCACCTCGTGGTGGGAGCCGTCGGCCGGATGGAAGGACGGCTACTTCGGGACCAGCACCGAGTACAACGACCTGTTCAAGAAGGCCTACGGGGCGGACGCCAATTACTTCGCCGCCTGCGCCTCGGCCGCCGGCGAGCTGCTGGACCTGGCGATCCGCAAGGTGGGGTCGCTGGATCCGGCCAAGATCGCGGACGTGCTCCACGTTACCAAGGTGGAGACCTTCTTCGGGCCGGTGGAGTACGACCAGACGGGTGCCAACCGGAAGGGAAGCGCCCTGGTGATCCAGTTCCAGGAGGGCCAGGAGGCCATCGTCTGGCCCACCACGGCCAACGCCAAGCCGGCCAAATTCCCGGCGCCGCCCTGGGACAAGCGCTGATGGCGTAGCAGGCTGCTGAAAAAGGCCCAAGGCCTTTTCCCGTGGCCGACGCCCGGGGCCACCGTCTCCCCGAGGGAGGGGTCCGCTCTGATCCCGCAGCTGATCGTGAACGCCGTGAGCCTCGGCGCCATCTACGCCTGCCTGGGCCTGGGGTTCTCGCTGATCTACGGCGTCGTCAACATCATCAATCTGGCCTACGGCGCCTATCTCATGGTCGGCGCCTACACCACCTACTGGCTCTTCGCCCGCTTCGGGCTGGACCCGTTCCTCTCGGTGCCCGTCACCGCCGCCGTGGCCTTCGGCCTGGGCTACCTGATGCAGCGCGCGATCATCAATCGGGCCATGCGGGTCAACATCATCTCTGCCATGATCCTCACCTACGGTTTCGATCTGATCGCCATCAACCTCATCCTGGTGTTCTGGTCGGCCGACTACCAGGTCATCACCACGGCCTACTCGGGACGGAGCCTCAGCCTGGGGGGATGGGCCAACCTGCCCTACACCGCCATCGGGATCCTCATCGCCTGCGGCATCCTGGCCCTGCTCCTGAATCTGTTCCTCAACGGGACCCGGACGGGCATCGCCATCCAGGCGGCCTCGCTGAACCCGGCCTCGGCCCGGCTGGTGGGGATCCGCATCGAGGGCGTGTATGCCATGGCCTTCGGCGTGGGGAGCGCCCTGGCCGCCGCCGCCGGGTCGCTTCTGGCCACCAGCTTCCCGGTCTTCCCGGGGGTGGGCGATGCGTTCTTGGGTCTGGTCTTCGTGGTCACGGTCCTGGGGGGGCTCGGCAACGTCTGGGGGGCCGTGGTGGGCGGGCTGGCCCTGGCCGCCATCGAGATGGCCTCGGTGCCGCTCCTGGGCCCATCGTTCCAGCAGCTCGTGGCCTTTTCGGTCTTCGTGGCGGTCCTGGTCCTCCGCCCCTACGGGCTCGTGGGCCGGCAGTTCTTCGCCGAGCTGAAGTGAGACGGGGGGGCGGCGGCCGTGGCGAACCTTCTGGACCTGCTGCGGACCCCCCGGGGGCGCCGGGCCGCCCTGGCCGCCTTCGCCCTCCTCCTCGCCGCGGCGCCCCTGGCCCTGACCGGCTACTGGCTCCGGCTGCTGACCAACGTGTTCATGCTGGCCATCATGGCCGAGAGCGTCAACCTCATCACGGGATTCACGGGCTACCCGGCCCTGGGCAACGGGGTGTTCTTCGGCGTCGGGGCGTACGCGCTCGGGGTGCTGATGACCCACGGAGGCCTGGTGTTCTGGGCCGGCCTGCCCCTCGCCGGACTGCTCTGCGCCCTCTACGCCTTCCTGCTGGGCTTCGCGGTGCTGCGCACCAAGGGCCACTACTTCCTCATGGCGACCCTGGGGGTGATGGAGGCCACCCGCGAGGCGATCAAGAACCTCGACCCCCTCACCGGGGGGGACCAGGGCCTCTTCTTCCCGGTCACCAGATTCAGCCCCGCTCAGCTCAACGTCTACTTCTTCTACGTCATGTTTGGCACCTTGATCCTCACGGTGGGAACCTGCTGGTGGGTGGTGCGGTCCCGCCTGGGATACGCCTTCCGCGCCATCAAGGCCAGCGAGACGGCCGCCGGGGTGCTGGGCATCAACGCCACCCTGTACAAGACCGTCTCCTGGGCCATCAGCGCCTTCTTCACCGGACTGGCCGGTGGCATTTACGGCTACTGGGCCACCTTCATCGAGCCCCCCGCCGTGTTCGATATCCTCCTGGCGGTGAAGTTCTTCGTGATGATGCTCCTGGGCGGGCCGGGCACCATCTTCGGTCCCGTGCTGGGCGCCTTCCTGCTGGAGATCTCCAGCACGGTCATCTGGGGCTGGTTCCCCCGCTGGCAGCTCGCCATCATCGGGGGCATCCTCATCCTGGTCATCCTCCTCATCCCCAACGGGGTCGCCGAGTTCCTTCGCCGCCGGCTCCGGCACGCGGGGCTGGGCGCGCCGGCGCGGCAGGGGGCCGCCGGATGAGCCTGCTGGAGGGGCGGGGCGTCAGCAAGACCTTCGGGGGGGTCACGGCGCTCGCGGCCGTGGATTTCCAGGTCCGCGAGGGGGAGATCTACGGCCTCATCGGTCCCAACGGGGCGGGCAAGACCACCCTGATGAACGTGATCAGCGGGCTCATCCCGCGCACGGCGGGGGACATCCGCTTCGCGGGCCGGGCCATCGCCGGGCTGCCCCCGCACCGGATCGCCGCCCTGGGCATCGCCCGTACCTTTCAGGTGGTGCAACCCCTCCAGGGGCTCACGGTGTGCGAGAACGTGGCGGTGGGGGCGATCTTCGCGGGACGGAAGCCCATCGGCGAGGCCCTGGCCCGCGCCCAGGAGGTGCTCCGGCGGGTGGAGCTGTGGCCCCTGCGCGACAGTCTGGCCACCGACATCACCCTGGGGCAGCAGAAGAAGTTGGAGTTGGCCCGGGCCCTGGCCATGGAACCCCGCCTGCTCCTCCTGGACGAGAGCATGGCCGGGCTGAACCTGCAGGAGGTGGGGGTCAGCATGGACCTGGTCCGCGCCATCCGCGATTCGGGCGTGACCGTCATCATCATCGAGCACGTGATGAAGGCCATCATGGGCATCTGCGACCGGGTCCACGTCCTGCACGCCGGCCGGACCATCACGGTGGGCCCGCCCCGCGAGGTGGCCGAGCACGAGAAGGTGATCGAGGCCTACTTGGGCGAGCGCTACTCCGCGCGCAGCGGGCGGGATGGTGCCGGCGTCCGCCCTTAGGGTCGATGGCCTCCAGGCCGGCTACGGCGCCACCACCGTGCTGCACGGGGTGAGCCTGGAGGTGGCGCCGGGCAACATCGTGGCCATGATCGGGGCCAACGGCGTGGGCAAGACCACGTTCCTGCGCGCCGTCTCCGGCCTGCTGCGGCCGTCCGCCGGAGAAATCTACATCGCGGGGGAGCGTACCACGGGCCTGCCGGCGGAGGATCTGGTGCCCCTGGGGGTGGCCCACATCCCGGAGGGCCGCCAGCTCTTCAGCGGCCTCACGGTGCGGCACAACCTGCTCATCGGCGCCTTCGCGCGCCGCGAACGGGCCCCCGTGACGCGCGACTTCGACCGGGTCCTGGAACTCTTCCCCGAGCTCCGGCCGCTCCTGAACCGGCAGGCGGGGACCCTGAGCGGCGGCGAGCAGCAGATGGTGGCCATCGGCCGTGGGCTGATGGCGCGCCCCCGGTTGCTGCTGATCGACGAATTCTCCTTGGGGCTGGCCCCGGTGGTCGTGGATCGGCTGGCGCGCCTGATCCGCCAGGTCCACGCGGGGGGCGAGATCACCATCATCCTGGTGGAGCAGGACGCGCAGATGGCCCTGGAGATCACCAACTGGGCCTTCGTGCTGGCGGGCGGCCGGATCGCGGCGCAGGGTCCCTCGGGCCAGCTCCTGGCCGACGACAACATCCGGCGCATCTATCTGGGGGTCTGACCCGCCCGGCGCGGGGACGGCCCGCCGGCGGCAACCATCTCAGGGAAGGAGGGAAGCGTGGGTCGCATCACGATCGCCATGCACGGCGGGGCTATCAACCCGGCCGACGACACCTTCGGCCAGGCCCTGGCGGCCTCCGCCCGCGCGGGTCTGGCCGCCATGCGGGCTGGCGGATCGGCTTTGGACGCCGTGGTGGAGGCGGTGGCCGCCGCCGAGGACGATCCCCTCTTCAACAGCGGCACCGGATCGCACCTGACGCTGGCCGGCACGCTGGAGATGGACGCCTCGGTGATGGACGGTGCCACGCTCGGCGCCGGGGGGGTGGCCTGCATCTCGCGCGTGAAGAACCCCATCCGCGTGGCCAGGAAGGTGATGGAGGAGACCGACCACATCCTGCTGGTCGGCGAGGGGGCCCGGCGCTTCGCGCACCGCCTGGGCTTCGAGGACTACGATCCCCTGACCCCGCAACGCCGCGCCGAGTGGCAGGAGGCCGTGGGGCGCCTGAAGCGCGGCGAGGCGGTGCCCGGCCGCTCGGAGTACTGGCACAAGATCTCCCGCTGGGTTGGCGCCTACGCCGACACCGACGGGGCGGTGGCCATGGACGCCCGGGGGAACGTGGCCGCCGCCACCTCCAGCGGCGGCTTTCCCCTGAAGCTCCCCGGGCGCGTCGGCGACGTGCCCATCATCGGGGCCGGGACGTACGCGGACAACCGCAAGGGGGCCTGCTCCGTGACCGGCCAGGGCGAGGTGGTCATCAAGATGGGGCTGGCCAAGCTGGTGTGCGACCTGATGGGGTCGGGCATCCCGGCCCAGCAGGCGGTGGAATCCGCCGTGGCCCAGTGGAACACCCGTTTCGGCCGCTACATCCTCGCCCTGGTGGCCCTGGACATGAACGGCACGGTGGGCGCCTGCCGGAACGTACCGGAGACCCCCCACGCGTGGCTGGAGGAGGGCGGCCCGGAGCGCATCAACTGGTCGCCGATCCTGCGGCCCGCCGATCGCTAGCAGGCTGCTGAAAAAGGCCCATCTGCGGCGTTGGCGCGCTCGCGCGGCACTGCGACGTACGGACCAAGTACGCCTCGCGCCTCGCATCGCGCGCCGCCTTGCACCTGGGCCTTTTTAAGCAGCCTGCGGAGGGAAGGATTTCTCAGCAGACCGCTAAGCCTCAGGAGCCTCCACACAAGGAGAACATTGCGATGAAAGGCTTCGTGAATCTCGAGCGCGCCAAGCGCGAACTGCAACAGCGCGGGGTGGACGCCCTCCTGGTCACCTCGCTCCAGGGGGTCTACTATCTCACCGGGCTGCCCGCCTGGTTCACCTCCCGCAACCGCCTGGTCTTCATCCTGGAGAAGCTTTCCCCGGTGGCAGCCGTCCTCACGGCGGACGGCAAGGTCAGCCTCGTCGGCCCCGCCTCGATCTGGGAGCACGCCCACGAGACGGCGAGCTTCGACGCGCTCTACACCTCCGCCACCTCCATGCACATGGAGCGCGCCCAACCCATCACCCCCACGGCCCAGGGCTTCCTGGACACCCTGGTGGCGGCCCTGCGGGAGAGCAAGGCCCAGCGCATCGCCATCGAGGCCCACCACATGTCCCTGGAGTACCACCAGGGGCTGACGGCGGCGCTCCCCGGCGTGCGCTTCTCTCACGAGGGGAAGGCCATCCTGGAGACGTTGAAGCTCCGCAAGACCCCGCGGGAGATCGAGCTGCTGCGGAAGGCCAGCCTCCTCACCGAGAAGTCCATCGCCGCCTCCTTCGCCGAAGTCCGCGCCGGGGCGACGGAACGCCACATCCACGAGGTGGTGCTTCGCGTGCTGCTGGAAGGCGGCGGCGACTGGAACCAGACCACCGTGGCGGCGGGCGCCGCCGGGGCCAACCCCTTCCGCGTGGCCACCGACTACGTGCTGAAGCCGGGCGACTTCATCCGGTACGACATCGGCGGCACCTACGAGGGGTACTGTTCGGACCTGGCGCGGGTGGCCGTGGTGGGCGAGCCGGACCGCGAGGCCCAGCGCCTCTACGACACCCTGCGGGCCGGCGAGGAAGCCGCCGTCAGCCTCGTGAAGCCGGGGGTGACCTTCGGCCAGATCTATGCCGCCGGCATGGGCTACGTGTGGGGACACGGCTACCCGCAATTCCGCCGCGGCAACATCGGGCACACCATCGGCATCGAGCTGGAGGAAGAGCCGTTCATCACCAAGGACAGCACCCTGGCCCTCGAGCCGGGGATGGTCATCGCCATCGAGCTGCCCTGGTACGCCGTGGGCCGCTACGGGTTCAACGTGGAGGACATCGTCCTGGTGACGGAAAAGGGCCACGAGCTTCTTTCCCCCAACCTGAGCCGGGACGTGTACCGCGGCAAGTCTGGCGCGCGAGGCGCCAAACCGGCCGCGGCGCGGCGCGCGGCGGCGAAAAAGCCTGCGCGACGCCCGGCCGCACGGCCCGCGACGCGCCGGCGGCGCGCCCGCTAGCGGAGCGCCACGAAAATACTCTGGACCTGTTCCCACGCCTCGAAGACCTCCTCGCCCCCGCAGGGGG
>DASPOZ010000086.1:0-9135 GCA_035625755.1 Candidatus Sulfotelmatobacter sp. | reverse complement strand
GGTCCTCATCCCGGTCGCGGGCGTCCGCGGCCGTCTTCAGGGGTGCCTCACTCCCCCGGGCTTGCGGGGGTCACGGCGCGGCGGGCGCCCCTTCCCAGGCGCCCGGCCCGCACCCCTGCGCCCCCGTACGATCTCAGCGGGTTGGCCCGTTGCCGGGCCGGAGCAGAGCATGCGGTTCGATGGCTCTCGTTACGGCATCACATCCCGCCACGAGAGGGTCCGGATGAAGTATGGGCTGTTGGACTTCCCCGGGCTCACCCCGGGCATCCCGGGCGGCCGCGCCCCGGCCAGCGCCGGAACGTAGTAGATGCCGGCCGTCTGCCAGACGTAGAAGTATCGGGTGAGCACCGAACCCGCGATCTGGTACGGGGCATAGTTGAGCATTCCGGTGTTTGTGTACATGCTGGCCGCGATCCTCAGCGGGGGGGCGGAGGTGCCGAAGGTGGCCCAGTCCCCGACGGAGATCCAACCGGACGCAATCAATCCGAGCCGGTGGTCGGTGGGGAACTGGGCCCCCGTCGTCCCATCACTCCTGAGAGGTGACGGCAACACATCCGACGTGACCTCGATGGACCCCGACCCCAGGTCCGGCGTGTCCGTCCGCGCATACAAGGTGCCCGTTCCCTTATAGCGAAGAGTTGGGAGGCGGTTCGAACCGTACCCACCCAGACCGATATCCCCCTTCACCCAGACGATGCCATTCACGACGAGCGTCGGACCGGCGGGATCCCCGGGCTGATAGAAGAGGCAGTTCGCCGGGCACTGACTGGGGTCGGTCAGCCCCGCCGGATAGGAGAAGCTCTGCGTGGTATTGTCGATGGTGAGCCCCCCATCGACGCCCAGCGCATTCGCCTTCAAGTACGCGTCGTGGGAGAGGGGGGTCCCGCCCCCGCCGAGAGGCGCACCGCTGTAGGGACTCGTCAGCTCGGGAAACGTGGTCAACTCCCGGGGCACGTCGAACCCCCCCACCGAGCCATTATCGGAGTAGACCTGGCTTGCGCCCGGGGTCCCCGTGAAGCCCTGGTTCGTATACACGCCGCTGAGGGTTCCCTTGGGGTTGCTGCCGGGCGCCGTGTTCTCTCCCACAGAAGACGACGCATTCCCGATCCCAACCGAGCCCAGGTAGACACGGAGCGTCGCATCCAGGCTTGCCACCTGCTGGCCGGTCGCCGGGTCCGGCATCATGGGTACGGGGGGGATGGCCGCCTGCAGCGTGGCGTCCATGTTCTTGAAGTAGTTGAGGATCTGGTCTGAGGCACCCCCGTCGCCCAGCTGCATCGCCGGGTAGGTGGCGCTCCACCCCTTGGCGAAGACGGGCCCCGCGAAGGCCATGTTGGCCATCCCGCTCCACCGCCAAACGCCCCCGTCCACGAACAGTGCCTGATCGGCCGGGCTGAACCGCTGCACCTGGAGCAGGGCCTGGAGCTGGCGCGAGGCGCCCGTGGAGGTCCGGGTGGTCGCGGTGACCCGGACCTCGATGGTATTCGGCACCTGCGGGGGTGCGGCATTCGGGGGCGTGGCGTTCCGAACCTCCACCTGATACGTGCCGCCCGGCGCGGCGCCGGCATAGGGCACCGTCACCCACGTTGCGGCAACCGGGCTGGTCGGGAGGAGGTAGTAGGGGGTACCGGGCTTGGCGCACGTCACCGAACCATCTCCATCTACCCGCTGGCCCGGGACGCCCAGGGGTTCTCCGGAAATCCGTGTCAGTTGCCGCAGGTCCGCGATGCCCGAAAAAAGATTGCCGGGACACGAGGCTTGATAGGGCATGGCGAACTGCGCCAGGAGGTCTCGCTCGAAGCGGGTCAGCCCGGTGGAGGCCACGTAGAAGGCCTGCGCCGCCTCCCCGGCGTTGCGGGCGATGTCCGTTTCGGTGGTGGAGATGGTGAGGAAGGTCGTGCCCAGGAGGAGGAGCGCCGCCATGACCAGGAGGGCGATGACGAGCGCCGCCCCCCGTGTCCGGGACGGCCGGCGTCCGAGGCCGCCCCGCGCCCCGCCGGTGGTGTTCGCCCCCCGCCTCCCGCAGATCACGGCGTCGGGCCCCGGAGGTAGGCCTCGGTGATGAGGGTGAAGGCCTGGCTCGGCCCCCCCACATTGCGCAGGTAACAGCCGCTGGCCGTGTCGTAGGCGATGTTGGTCTCGACGGTGATCTGGGCCCGGATGCTCCGGACGGCGTCGCGCTGCGAGCCCCGCGGCACGGGCGAGGGCGTGGTCGCGTCGGGCACGGCCCCCTGCCCGTCCAGGGCGTAATCCAGCCGCGCCCGGGCCGTGGGGAACGCGCCCGGGCAGCTCGGTGTGGTCGGGGCGGGCAGCGGCATGGGGATGGTCTGCCCGCTGGCATCGAAATACTCGAAGGCGAACCCCGTCACACCCTCCGCCAGCGGCGCCTGGACCAGCTGGCCCCGTTCCCAGGGATCCCGCCGTGTCTCCTTTTGCAGCGTCGTGTCCCGCTGTCCGGCGGCGTTCCACACGCTGTACGTCACGTAGATGTTGCAATCCTGGTTCGGGCCGGCCGCGGGGTCCGCATCTCGGTACCCGGCGTGGAGGGACAGGGTGCCGTCGGTCCCGATGCGCACCGCCTCGGTGCTGCCGGCCGGCCGGCACAGCGGATCCTGGTTAAACGAGCCGGCCCCTCGGATGGCTGCGGTGATGTCGTCCAGGGCGATCCGGGCATTCTGCTGGGCGTTGGCCCGGGCATCCCCGGTCAGGAATATGTTCTGATTGCTCTCGTACATGAGATACACGGCCACCATGATGATGGCGAGGATGGCGGAGGCCGCCAGCAACTCCAGGAGCGTGAAGCCATCGTTCGTGCGCCGGCGCCTCATGAGCACCCGGCCCAGGAGCACGGGACCGTGGAGGTCAAGGCAGCCTGCTTCCTGCCGGTCGGCTCGTCCCAACTGACGGTGACCGTGATCCGGAGGATGGTGGTGATTCCCGAGACGGCCGCCCCGCCCCCCGGGGGTGGGTTTTCATGGTCCACCACGGCCACCGCCCCGCGGCCGTTCACCAGCCGGCGGCCGTCCCCGGGATCGCTGAGGATGTCCTGCCGCCACCGGTTGAGCTTGGTGTTCCCGCAGAACTGATCGGCCCAGGTCGAACCCGAGGTGCAGGACCATGGCCAATCATCCGGGAAGTTGGCGGGGACATCGGTGTTGACGCCGCGCCCGTCCTTCCCGGCATACTGGGGGATGGTGGAGGGCGGATCGCTCCGCACATCCTCCATCATCTGCTGGGCCAAGGCCGTGGCCTTGGTGATCTGTCCACCGTAGCTGACCTGCCGGAGCGCCGTGGGGAAGGCGCCGGCCATGCCCAGGATCGCCACGCCGAGGACGGCGGCGGCGATGAGGACCTCCACCAGCGTGAGCCCGGGCGCCGCAGGCCGCTCCGCCCCCGCCCTTCGCCCTTCGCCCCCCGTTCCGCCGCCCACGCCTAGCGCACCTGGACCCGGCCGGCCTGGTCCACCGCAACCGAGGCGGCGCCCCCCCCGGTCGCCGCGAGCTGGATCGTGCCGGTGGGCACCACGCTGCCGTTGGGGTTGAAGGTGATCGTGCGACTGCTGGGGGTGCTGCTGGTCTGGATTAGGATGGGGCTGGCCAACTGCCTCCGCGTGCCCGGCGCCGGAGGCATCTCCTGCACCCACGCGGCCCCCTGCCCGGGGCTGTACTCGATCACGTAGGTGTTGCGCGCCGTGGGGTCGGTGGTGGGGTCGCCGTCCGCCACGAAGGAGAAGCGGTACGGATTGCGGGTGGTCACGGCCCGCTGCCGGGCCAGGCGCAGGTCCCCGACGACCTGCCACACGGCCGAACGCATCTGGTAGTCGCGGTAGCGAGGGGTCAGCAGGGGGATGGAAACCGCGGCCATGATGACGATCACGGAGGCGGCGATCACCACCTCCACGTAGCTGAACCCGCCGCCGCCCGTGCGCGCGGCCGGCCGCAAGCCGCGCCCGTCCACCGCCCGCCCCATCTCAGAACCAATAGGTCTTTCCCGCCTCCAGGACGTTGGGCGCGAGGTCCCGGAGGGCGCGCAACTCCTCCTCGATCTCCTTGGCGAACTGCGGCTTCAGGTGGTACACGAAGAGGGGGACTGGCCGCCCGAGCTTCTGCAGCTCCCCGTCCAGGGACGCGGGCGTCAGGTGCCCGCTGGCGTCCGCCAGCTCTTGCAGTCGGTTCGGAAAGGTGGCCTCCACGATCACGGCGCGGAGGTCCGGGACGTGCCTGGCCCGCTCCCAGACGGCGTCCGTGGGGCCCGTGTCCCCCACATGCAGCACCGTCCGTCCGCCCTGTTCGATGAAGAAGGCCACGCAGTCCACCAGGTGGTTCACCCGGATGGGGGTCACGTGACAGGTCCCGAGGACGGTCGGCTGGCCCTCGGGGAGCGCGCGGAGCTGCACCGTGGGGGCCTCGGCGGTCGGGATGCGGGTGAAGTCGGGCCACAGGATGTCGTTGAAGAGGTGCTCCTGGAACTGTTTGAGGACCGACGCGATGCTGCACACCTGGAGGGGGATGGATCGGAGGCCGAAGATGTTGTCGGCCAGGAAGGCCAGATCCTTGACGTGATCGAGGTGGATGTGGGTGAGGAGGACGGTGTCGATCCCCAACTGTTCCCCCAGGGAGAGCCGGGCCGTGGTCGCCCCCGCGTCCACCAGGAGCCGGTCGTTCACCAGGAAGGACGGGAGTTGGGACCGGGGGTTCTCTCCCCCCGCACAGCCGAGGATACGGTACCGAATCCCCTCCGTCCGAACCCGCAGCCGTTCTGCGCTGTCCATGTGCTTGGCGCCCTCCCCCTCGCCAGTCAACGCTACCGGCGCCCGGCCGGCGCGGTCCGCGCCGTGGCGGCGCGGAGCGTGCCCACGAACGCGCCCACGCGGTCTACCAGGTCGGGCCGATCCCGGTGGGCTTCGATGGCCTGTACGATGGCCGATCCCACGATCACACCGTCCGCGTCCCGCGCCACCGCGGCCACCTGTTCCGGGGTGGCGATCCCAAATCCGACGGCCACCGGCAGCTCCGTGACCGCCCGGACCCGCGCGATGCCGGCCGCCAGGTCCGGGGGCAGCGTGGCGCGCGCGCCTGTCACGCCCCGCAGGGACACATAGTAAATGTAGCCACGGGATCGCGCGCAAATCAACGGGATTCTGGCCGGGGGGGTGGTGGGCGCGATCAGGAAGATCGTGGACAGCCCGTGGCGGTCGCAGGGCGCCGCCAGATCGTCGGCCTCCTCGGGCGGCAGGTCCGGCACGATCACGCCATCCACCCCCGCCGCGGCCGCCGCGGCGGCGAAGGCCGCGGCGCCGAAGCTCAGGATGGGGTTCACGTAGCTCATGAAGACCAGCGGGAGCGAGGCGGCCCGCCGGACCTCGGCGGCCAGGTCCAGGGCCCGCCGCAGGGAGAACCCCCCGGCCAGGGCCCGCTGGGACGCCCGTTGGATGGTGGCCCCGTCGGCCAGCGGGTCCGAGAAGGGGATGCCCAGCTCCACCACGTCGGCGCCGCGGCGCGCCATCTCCAGGACGAGGGCGCCGGTGGCGGCGGCATCCGGGTCGCCGGCCGTGAGGAACGGGATGAGCGCGGCCCGCCCCTCCCCCCGGGCGCGGCGGAAGGCCTCGGCCAGCCGCTGTGTTCCCCCGCTCATGGGTCCCTCCGGCCCAGGGCCGCGGCCGCAACGTCCACGTCCTTGTCGCCGCGGCCGGACAGGTTGATCACCAGCACGCGCCCCGGGCCCAGGGCCCGGGCCAGGACGCGGGCGTGGGCGATGGCGTGGGCGCTCTCCAGGGCCGGGAGGATCCCCTCCGTGCGGGAGAGGAGGTCGAAGCCCTCCAGGGCCTCGGCATCGGTGGCCACCACGTACTCGGTCCGCCCCAGGTCCCGGTAGTAGCTGTGCTCGGGCCCCACCCCGGCGTAGTCCAGGCCGGCCGAGATGGAATGCGTGGTCTGGATCTGGCCGTCCGCGTCCTGCAGGACGAAGCTCCGGCTCCCGTGGAGCACGCCCACGCGCCCCCCCGCGTAACGGGCCGCATGCCTGCCGCTGGCCACCCCGAGGCCGCCCGCCTCCACCCCCACCAGGCGGACCCCGGGGTCCTCCAGGAACTCCCAGAAGAGGCCCATGGCGTTGCTGCCCCCGCCCACACAGGCCAGGCACGCATCGGGAAGCCGCCCCTCCGCCCGCAGGATCTGGCCGCGGGTCTCGCGACCGATGACCGCCTGGAAGTCGCGGACGATCCGGGGATAGGGATGCGGCCCCAGGACCGAGCCGAACACGTAGTAGGTCTCCTCCACGTTGCTGACCCAGTCCCGGATGGCCTCGTTGATGGCGTCCTTCAGGGTCCGGCTTCCGGCGTCCACGGGGAGCACGCGGGCGCCCAACAGGCGCATGCGGACCACGTTGAGGGCCTGCCGCGCCATGTCTTCGGTCCCCATGTAGATGTCGCAGGACAGGCCCGCGCGGGCCGCCATGGTGGCCGTGGCCACCCCGTGCTGCCCGGCCCCCGTCTCGGCGATGACCCTGGCCTTCCCCATGCGGCGCGCCAGGAGCACCTGCCCGGCCGTGTTGTTGATCTTGTGCGCGCCGGTGTGGCAGAGGTCCTCCCGCTTGAGGTAGATGCGGGCGCCCGCCAGGGCCGCCGTGAGCCGCTCCGCGAAGTACAGCGGCGTGGGCCGCCCCACATAGTGGGCGAGGACGGCCTCCAGCTCGCGGGTGAAGGCCGGCTCCCGCCGGGCGGCCTCATAGGCCCGCTCCAGGGCCTCCAGGGCCGCCATCACGGTCTCGGGGACGAACCGCCCGCCGTAGGGGCCGAAGCGCCCCGCCGCATCCGGCTGCGCGTGCTTGGCCGGGATCGTGTCAGGCCGCGTCGGCGCCGCGGACGGCTGCAACGAAGTCCCTCACTTTCTGGGGGTCCTTCACCCCGGGCCGGCGTTCCACGCCGGACGCGACGTCCACGGCGAAGGGCCGCACGCGGCGCACGGCCTCCGCCACGTTCTCGGGCGTCAGGCCGCCGGCCAGCACGATGCGCCCGTGCCGCCGCGCCTCGCGCGCCAGGTCCCACGGAAAGGTCCGCCCCGTGCCCCCGGCCTCCCCGGCCCGATGCGAGTCCAGGAGGAAGGCGTGGGCCGGGTAGCCCACCATGCGGCGCAGGCCGGCGGCGTCGGTCGCCGGGATGGCCTTGATCACCTTGAGGGGGATGCGCCGCGCGAAGTCCTCTCCCTCGCTGCCGTGGAGCTGGACCGCGCCGACCCCGGCCACGGCCGACGCCCGGAGCACCTCCTCCAGGGGTTGGTCCAGGAAGACACCCACGCACGTCACGAACGGCGCCAGCCCGGCGATGATGGCGCCGGCGATCTCCGGCGCCATGCAGCGGGGCGTCCCGGGCACGAAGTTGAACCCGAGGGCATCGGCCCCGGCCTCGACGGCCAGCGCGGCCTCCTCGGGGGTGGTGATGCCGCAGATCTTGATGCGGGTCATGGGGTCGTGCGCGGCCCCTCCGCCGCCGGGGCCCCCACCGCGGCCAGGAGCGCGGCCAAGTGGCCCCCGGGGTCCGGCGCCCGCAGGAGGGCCTCCCCCATCAGCACGGCGTCCACGGCGGCCGCCGCGACCCGCCGGAGGTCGTCCGCCGTCGCCAGGCCGCTCTCACTCACCACCACCCGATCCGGCGGCACCAGGGGGCGCAGCCCCACCGTCACCTCCAGGCTGCTCCGGAACGTCTGCAGGTCCCGGTTGTTGATACCGATGCACTGGGCCCCGGCGCGGACGGCCCGCTCCACCTCGGCGGCGTCGTGCACCTCCACCAGGGCCTGGATCCCCGCCTCGGCGGCCCCATCCAGGAGGCGCTTCAGGTCGTCCGGGGCCAGGGCGCGCACGACGAGCAGCGCCGCGTCGGCGCCTCCCGCACGGGCCTCCCAGAGCTGGTAGGGATCCACCACGAAATCCTTGCGTAGCACCGGCAACGGCGCGGCGGCCCGGGCCAGGGCCAGGTGCGCCAGGTCCCCCTGGAAGAAGGGGCCGTCGGTGAGCACCGACAGGGCCGCGGCCCCGCCCCGGAGGTACCCCCGGGCCAGCGCGGCCACGTCGAAGGCGGGGCGGATCACCCCGGCCGAGGGCGAGGCCTTCTTGATCTCGGCGATGGCCCGCAGCGGCGCCCCGGCCGGCCGCCGCAGGGCCCCGCAGAAGTCGCGGGCCGCCGGCAGGTCCCGCGCGCGGCGGCGCAGTTCGGGCGCCGGCAGCGCCCGCCGCCGGGCCGCCAGCTCCTCCCGTTTCGCGGCCAGGATGCGATCCAGGATCACGCCAAACCCCTCAATGCGTTCCCGCCTCCCAGTTCCCTATTGCCCAGGCTGCTCAAAAAGGTCCAGATGCAAGGCGGCGCGCGCAGCGCCGACTGAGGCGTACGCCGGGTACGCCGCAGGGAGTGCGCGAGCGCGCCAACGCCGCAGATGGGCCTTTTTCAGCAGCCTGCTACCCCCAGAGCTTGGCGTAGAGGGCGATCTGCCCCAGGTGATAGCACTCGTGCTGCATGGTGTGATTGAGGTACCAAAGCACGCTGCGCACGCCCCCGCGGGGAGATGGCCGCGTGGCCTCCAATTCGGCATCGGGCAACCCCGCGAGGAGTTGCAGGTGCGTGGCCCGCGTCTCGGCGAGGACCCGCTCCACGTCGCCCAGCGTAAGGTTCGGTTTGGGCAGGAACTCCGTTTCCCGGTCCCGCGGGTACGGGCGGCCGAAGATGGCCTCCTGGATCCACATGGCCTCGCTGGCCGCCACGTGCAGCCCGAGAGCGCCGGGGCTGTTGCTATCGCCCAGGCCGGGGAACGATTCCCAGAGGCGGCCCGGGGCCACCTGGCGCAGGGCGCCCAGGAACATGCGGCGGTTCAGGTCCATCATGCCGCAGAAGGCCTGCACCCGGCCCCGGCCCTGGTACTCCGCCCCGAAGTCCCGCAGCCATTCCAGACCCAGCGCGCGCACGCCCGCCTCCTTTCGCCATGGACCCGCCCAGGCAGTTGCCCCTTGACGGCCGCCGCCCCCCACACAGTACACTGGCGGGAAATCCGGGTCACTATACGCCGGACGGTCGGACCCAGCAAGACCCGGGCGCGCCCCTCCCGCGGAACGGCCCGGCGGACCGGAGGATGCGAGGAAGCATGGGGA
>DASPOZ010000085.1:0-9963 GCA_035625755.1 Candidatus Sulfotelmatobacter sp. | reverse complement strand
TCCCGAGTCTGAAAAACGCATCACTATCCCTGCCCGTTCCCGTACCCGTTCCCGTTCCCGACGGCACACCGAAAACCCAGCGCAACCGGCTGTAGCAAAAGACGTTTCTTGGTTCAGGCCCGGGCCACGGGAACGGGCACGGGAACGGGAACGATCCGTCCAGGGATTTCTGACTCAACAGACTAGAGCAAGAGCTGCCCCGAACGCCTGCCGCCCACTACTTCGCCGCGGGGACGGCGATCGGGGGTGAGGGCTCCTGCGCCGCCGCCTTCGCTTCCTGCTCGCGGCCCAGCCAGAAGCCGTTCAGCAGCCATGCGGCCGAGAGCGGGACCGCCACGAACGCGATCCCGGCCATCCCCAGGCCCAGGAAGGACAGCAGCGCGTAGGACCAGGCGCCGATCTGGTCCCCGCCCCGATAGATCACGGTGTCGATGAAGCTCTTCGCCTTGTACTTGTCCTCGCGCGGAATGACGGTGAACAGCACCTCGCGCGTGGGCCGGGCCACGGCAAAGTTCCCCGCGCGCCGCAGGACCTGGAACAGCACGACGACCGCCACTGTCGGCGCCAGGCCGAGCGCGGCGAAGCCGCACACGCTGAGGGCCGGAATCAGCGTGAGCGTCAGGGCCACGCCCAGGACGCGGAGGGCCCGGGCCGTGAGGAACAGTTGGCCCCCCAGCGTGAGGGTGTTGACCAGCAGGTCCACCTGCGCGAAGAACGTGGTGCGCGCCGCCCGATCGGCGAAGCTGCGATTGACGATGCTGGCCTGCTCGAAGTAGAGGAAGGTGGACGTGATCGTGAACAGCAGCATGTAGACGCTGATGTTCAGCAGGTAGGGCGAGCGGAAGGCGTGCGTCAGGCCCGAGAGGGCGGTCCCGCCGATGGGGGCTTCCTCGCCGCGCGCCGCCGGCCGCAGGCGCAACGCCTCCGACAGGCGGGACAGGCGCCGGACGCTGAAGACGGCCACCTCGAGCAGGACGAGCGACCCGAGGAGCAGGGAAGTTGACCCCACGCGCCGCGCCAGGAGGGCGGTCAGGCTCGAGCCCACGATGCTCCCGAGCGTCGCCCCGGCCGCGATGACGCCGAAGAGCCGTTTCCCCTGCTCGGCGTTGAAGACGTCCACCATGAGGGCCCAGAAGACGGACACCACGAACAGGTTGAAGACCGAGGCCCAGATGAAGAAGACGCGACCCACCCAGATGTTCTGCGCCGGGGTCGATATTTTGAGCAGCAGGCCGAAGAGCAGCAGGTGCGACATGAAGAAGCGGTAGGCGATGGAGATGAAGCGCACGCGCGGCAGCCTGGCGACGAGCGCCGCGAAGGGGGGGTTCACCAGCAGCATGCCGGCGAGCGTTCCGGTGAAGAGCCAGGGCAGGTTTTCCACCCCGCTGGCCACCCCCATCTCGTCGCGGATGGGCCGGATGATGTAATAGGCGGAGAGCAGGGAGAAGATGTACAGCCACGACCAGGCGAGCGCCCGCACCTCGTCGGGCCGCAGGTCCATGGTCCGGCGCAGCAGCCGGTACGCCGGGCCCTCCGCGCCGGGCCGCGAACCGCCTGTCCCCCGGGTCAGTTCCATTCCCAGCGCTCGCGCCGGCTGGGGATGCCCCCCGCCCCGACCCGCGGCCGCCGCGGCGGCTTAGGGGCTATCCCAAAACCCCCCAACGTCTTGTGTCGGGGCGGGTCACCACCGGCTTCCGTCCTCGGCGCTGCGCAGGCCCGACCATCCCGGTGAGCGCCACCCCGCAAGCGGGGGCCCGGCGCGAAATCTGGGCGGGCCCGGTGCTCGTGCCTGCGGGCGGGAGCCGGTGGTGACCCTCTCAGCAGGCCCCGCAGCAGATTTTGGGACAGGCTCTCACAGCGCATCGATGAAGGTCTCCATGCGGCGCCGCATGGCCGCGTCGGGCAGGCGGCCGCGCGCGGCACCCAGATTGTCCACCAGGTGGTCGGGCCTGGCGGTGCCCGGCACGGCGCAGCTTACGGCCGGGTGGGACACGATGTACTTCAGGAAGAATTGGGCCCAGCTCGCACAGTCGAACTCGCCGGCCCAGGGCGGCAGCTCCCGACCCTGCACCGTTCGAAAGAGTCGGCCCCGCCCGAACGGCAGATTGATCATCACCGCCATCCCGCGATCGGCCGCCAGCGGCAGGATCCGTTCGCCCGCCTTCCGGTTGTCCAGGGCATAGTCCACCTGGATGAAGTCGAGCGTTTCGGCCCTCATGGCCTGTTCGAAGTCCGGGTGCTGCCGCTCGAAAGAGGTGGTGATCCCGACGTAGCGGATGCGGCCGGCCTGCTTCCATTGGCGCAGGGTACCGAGCTGCGTCTGGAGGTCCAGCAGGTTGTGCACCGCGATCAGATCGATCATGGGCGTGCGCAGGCGCTTGAAGGACTGCTCCAACTGCTGGATCCCGGCGGCGGAGCCGCGGGCCCCCACCTTGGTGGCGAGGAACAGCGAGTCGCGGATCGCGAGCCCGGCCACGAGATCGCCCACCACCGTCTCGGCGGCGCCGTACGACGGCGCGGTATCGATGGCCTTCCCCCCCAACTCCTTGAACCGGCGCAGCACCTCCCTGAGGGGCGCCAGTTCCGCCTCCCCCGTCACCGCCCCGTAGCGCTGGGCCGTCCCGATCCCGATGACCGGCAGGCTCTCGCCGGTGGAGGGGATCTTGCGTTGAATCAGGGGGGCCGGCTGGGCGAACAGGCCGGCAGAGGGCAGGAACATCGAGACCCCCGCACCGACTCCCGCCTTGAACAACTCGCGACGGCTCAGATGCATGATGACGCCTCCCATCTGGTGCCGCCACATAGTAGCACATGGGGAAAGGGGAGCAACACGGTAATCACCGGCTGAATCCGGCGGGGAAGCAGGGGCTCCGCGGCCTCGGACGCTCGAATGCCAGGGCCGGCTGGGATGGGGGTGGGTGTTTTGTTGGGAACGGGAACGGGAACGGGATCGGAATGCTAGGCGGGGAGTGCGGTGGGGGGAGGGGCGGCCAGAGGGCCCGTGGGGCCCAGGACGTTCGGAGGAGCCGCGGCGACGGCGGGCCGTTCCCCATCGTCCGGGAGCAGCCTCGGATATGCCTCCGCCATCAAGGGGGACGAAACCATGAAGTCCGCCGAGGCGCGATTGCAGGCGATGGGGATGTTATAGACCACCGCGATGCGGAGCAGGGCCTTCACGTCCACATCGTGCGGATGCGGCTCCAGGGGGTCCCAGAAGAAGATCACGAGGTCGATGCCGCCCTCGGCGATCCTGGCGCCCACCTGCTGGTCGCCCCCCAGCGGACCGCTGCGAAATCGCGCGATGGTGAGCCGCAGCTCCTCGGCCAGGATCTTGCCGGTGGTCCCGGTGGCGGACAGTTCGTGCGCGGCCAGGAGGTCGCGGTTGAACCGCGCCCACTCCAAGAGGTCCCGCTTCCGGTTGTCGTGGGCGATGAGGGCGATCCGCTTCCGGGGCGCCATCGGGATGGTCGCGAGTGCCATGGTCCCTGGCCCTCCCTGCGGCTTGGGTGAAGGACGGGCGCCGGCCGGCCTCAGGTGGAGTGGGAGGCGACCCAGGGAAGGACGTGGTTGACGGCGCCGGGCGGGCGCTCGCCCCGCAGGGCGCTGAGGACGTTCTCGGCCACGGCCAGCGAGAGGGCGCGCCGCGTCTCCAGGGTGGCCGAGCCCAGGTGGGGGGTGAAGACGGTGCGATCCCGCGCCCGCAAGAGCCCCTCGGCCACCGCCGCGGGGCGCAGCAACTCCTCCTGGTCCTCCACGGCGAACACGTCGGCCGCATACCCGGCCAGCCGGTTGGCGCCCAGCGCCTCGGCCACGGCCTCTTCGTCCACCACGGAGCCGCGGCACACGTTCACCAGGAGCGCCGTGGGTTTCATGGTGGCCAGCCGGCGCGCATCCATGAGCCGCGAGCTCGCCTGGGTGAGGGGAAGGGCGAGGAGCACGACGTCCGCATCCTGGAGCAGCGAGGCCAGCGGGCGGCAGGAGACCCCGAGCGCCTCCTCCAGGCCCGGCGGCAGGGGGTTGGGGTCGGCGTACTGGATGCGCATGCCGAATCCATGGGCCCGGCGGGCCACCGCCTGGCCGATGGCCCCCATCCCCACGATGCCGAGGGTCCTCCCCTGGAGGGTGTGGCCGAGCAGCCGCGTGGGATGCCACACCGGCAACTGCCCGGACCGCACGAAGACGTCCCCCGGCACCACCTTCCGGCAGAGGGCCAGCAGGAGGCCCATGGCCAGGTCCGCGGTGGGCTCGGTGAGGAGGTCGGGGATGATGGTGACCCAGATGCCGCGCGTGGTGCAGGCGTCCACGTCGATGTTGTCGTAGCCCTTCCCGAAGCTGGCCACCACCTTGAGGCGGGGGCAGCCGGCCACGACGGTCTCGTCGATGGCGTCGGAGACGAAGCAGACCAGGGCATCGGCATCGCGGGCGAGGCGCACGATCTCTTCCCCGGGGAGGGGGCGGTCTTCGGGCCCCACCACGACGCGGCACGAGGACATCAGGCGTTCGATCCCATCCGGCGGCATCCATCGAGCGACGGCCACTTTCCATTTCACGGCAGCGCTCCTCGGCGGTGGGCCCGGGGGCCACCGCACTGGCCGGCCGCGGCCCGCGGGCCGGGCCGGCCGTGGTCAACGGCGGGCGTCAGGGCCTCACGATCCGGGCCCGGATCCGGCCCCCCACCTGGTCTACGAGGGTCACCATCACCAACACCACCGCCAGGCACGTGAGCACGTCCTGGTACTGCAGGATGCGCAGCGAGGCCACGATCTGGAACCCGAGCCCGCCGGCCCCCACCATGCCCATGACCGTGGACGCCCGGAAGTTGTATTCCCAGCGGTACAGCGAATAATCGATGAGGCTCGCCGAGACCTGCGGCAGCACGCCGAAGAGGATCACCTGCATGCGCCCGGCCCCGGTGGCCGCGACCGCCTCCACGGGCCCCGGGTCCGCCTTCTCGATGGCCTCGGCGAAGAATTTTCCCAGCATCCCGATGGAGTGCACGCCCAGCGCCAGGACCCCCGGCAGCACCCCGAACCCCACGGCGGCCACGAACAGGATCCCCATGATCAGTTCCGGGATGGCCCGGAGGACGTTGAAGAGCCCCCGGGAGGCCGCGGAGAGGAGCGGGTGGGGGGCCGTGCTTCTGGCGGCCAGGAGGCTCAGGGGAAACGCCGCCGCGACGGCCAGGGAGGTTCCCGCCACGCTCATGGCGATGGTTTCCAGGGTGGGGCCCGCCAGCCCGGGAAGGATCCCGAGGTTCGGGGGGAACATCTCGCCGACGATCTTCAGGATGTTCGGAACACCCGAGGCGAGGCGGCCGGGGTCCAGGATGCCGGTGTAGGCGCAGGCGGCCCCGATGGCCCCCGCCCCCAGCATCCGCGCGGCCCAGCGCCCGGACCGCTCCATTACCGACGCGGGTGCACGCATCGGGCCGTCACTTGGCCTTGGCCAGATCGAGGTTGAGGAGCCTGACCATGTCCCGGATCACGTCGTAATCCCCGTCGGCGATCCGGCCGAACCCTTCGGCCTTGATGGGGCGCAGCACGGCGGGATCCTTCAGGTCCAGGAAGGCCCGGACGATGTTTTCCCTGAGGGCCGGATCGAGGGCCGTGCGCACGGCCCAGGGGTAGTTCGGATACGGCTTCGAGGTGGCGATCACCTGCACCCGGTCGGGGCCGACCAGTTTCCGCTCGACGAGGCTCTCGAAGATGGGCTGGCTCAGCCCGCCGGCCTGGGCGTGGCCGTTCTGCACGGCCATGGCCACGGCGTCGTGCGCCCCGGCGAAATGCTCCGTGTAGTCCGCGCCGGCCTTCAGGCCCGCCTCCTGGAGGAGCATCCGCTTCGGGATCAGGTGGCTGGACGTGGAGGCGGGGTCCCCGTACGCCATGGCCTTGCCCCTGACGTCGGCCAGCGCGCGGACCCCCGAGGTTTTCCCCGCGATGATGACCGAGCGGTAGGTGGGCGACCCGTTCTCGAGCTTGGCGGCGAAGGGGGCCACCGCGTCGCCCACTTTCTGCCGCAGCAGGACGTACGAGAGAGGACCGAAGTACCCCGCATCGATCTTGCCGAAGCGCATGGCCTCGATCATCGAGGAGTAGTCGGTGGTGACCACCAGCTCGATCTTCCTGGCCAGGGTCCGTTCCAAATACCCCTTGAGGGGTTCGTTGATCCGGAGGATGTTGGCCGGGTTCTCGTCGGGCAGCAGCGCCACCCGGAGCACGGGGGGATCGGCGGCCGATGCCACCTGGGCCGCCGCGACGGCGAGTTGGGCGAGGGCAGCGATGGCCAAGCGGGTGAGCGTTCGCACGTTCGTCTCCTCCTTTCCGAGCCCTCAAGGGCTGTGAGCGGCGCCGGGGGGGCGGCCTGGGGGCGGGCCTTTCCGCAAATTGTCAGCGGGCCTCCGCCGGGATGCCGAAAAACTCTCGTTCGCCCAGGCTGCTCAAAAAGGTCCAGGTGCAAGGCGGCGCGCGAGGCGCCGACTGAGGCGTACGCCGGGTACGCCGCAGGGAGTGCGCGAGCGCGCCAACGCCGCAGATGGGCCTTTTTCAGCAGCCTGTTAGGGTCGGGTGGCCATCGGCCCCGTGGCCCTTCCCGTAGATGGCGCGAAGATTGGCGTCATCCAGGGCCGCGGCCTCCCCCTCGAACACCAGGCGCCCACGGGACAAGCCGAACACCCGATCCGCGAAGCGCCGGGCCAGCGCCACCTGATGGAGGCTGCACAGGAGGGTGACCCCCTCCTCTCGGTTGATCTGCCGGAGCAGCGCGAGGATCCCTTCCGCCGCCACGGGGTCGAGGCTCGCCACGGGTTCGTCGGCCAGGATGACCTCCGGCCGCTGGACCAGCGCGCGGGCGATCCCCACCCGCTGCTGCTCTCCGCCCGAAAGGGCGCCGGCCCGCACCCCTGCCTTGCCGGCGAGGCCGACGCGGGCCAGGGCATCCAGGGCCATGTCCCTCTCCGCCCTGGTGAAGATCCAGCCGTGGAGCAGGGGCTTGTGTCCGAGCCGTCCCACCAAGACGTTGTGGAGGGCCGGCAACGACTTGATGAGGTTGAAGCCTTGAAAGACCATGCCGATGCGGCGCCGGATGGCCCGCCGCTGGGGCCCGGACCCGGCCACCGGGACGCCGCCCACGCGTACCAGCCCGGCGCTGGGCTCCAGCAGGCCGTTGATGCAGCGGAGCAGGGTGGATTTCCCGGACCCGCTCGGGCCCAGGATCGCCGCCGCCTCTCCCTGTTTCACGCAGAAGCTCACGTCCCGGAGGGCCGTGGGCCGCCGCCCGTAGGTCTTGCTCACGCCGATGACCTCGATCACGCATGCCCTCCCGCGCGCGCGGCGGGCGCCGTTCCGGTCACCATTCCTCGGGGAACCTGGGGCCCGGGTCGCCGTCGTCGCGCAGGAGGGACTCCAGGAGCTCCATCAACCCCGCGTCCGTCAGGATGCCCACCAGCTCGCCGTCTTTGAGGACGGGGAGGGCCCCGATATTCCGGTCCCGCATCAGGCGGGCGGCCTGGGCCAGGGGGGTGGCCGGGGCCACGGTGACGACGTCCCGCGCCATCACCTCGCGCACCTTCATGGTCCACAGGTGATAGGAGACCTCCTGGGCCAGGAGCGTGGTGGCGGGGGATGGCTTGGCCGCTTGCAGGTCCCCGTCCGTGAGGATCCCCACCAGCCGCCCCTTCCGCACCACCGGCAGGTGCCGGGTGGCGTGCCGTTGCATCAGGGCCTCCGCACGGAGGAGCGACTGCTCCGGGTCCACCGCGACGACGTCCCGCTTCATCCACGCGGCTACTCGCATGGAGGTTCCTTTGCTCGTGTTGCGTTTCGAATTACCTTGGCGCGCCTTGGACCCTCTGAGACCCCTCGCCCCCGGAGGGGGAGAGGGCGTGGGTGAGGGGCCGCAGCACGCGGCCTTTCCAGGGTCTGGGCACCCTCACCCGCACCCTCTCCCTCAGGGAGGGAGAGGGGCATGATTACTGAAACGGGGAACAGTCGCTACGCTCTCACAGCCAGGACGGGGCAGGGGGCGAGCCGCGCCACCGCCGCCGTCACGCCGCCCCCGGCGAGGCGGCGGAGCCGGCCGCCGCCACGGGTCCCCATCACGATCAGGTCGGCCTCGGCGCGCGCCGCCACCCTCACGATCTCGGCCGTGGGTTCTCCCATTGCAACCTGGCAGGCCACCGCGCCGATCTCGCCCTCTCGGAATGCGAGGGCCCGGAGCCGGGCCAGGCATCGCTGCCGGCGGTCCTCGCGGATTTCGGTCCGGAGGGGCGACGGGATGCCGTCGGGTAGGGCGGCCCGCATCCCGGGCGAGAGGACGTGGAGCAGCGTGAGGCGCGCGCGGTGGCGCGCGGCCAGGTCCATCGCCGCCTCCAGGGCCCGCCCGGCCGCCCGCCCGAAATCCGTGGGGACCAAGATGTGGCCGAAGGACGTGGGCGCCTCATGCTCGAGCAGTTCGATGAGGGCGTTGAGGAGGTCCGCCCTGGTGACCATGCCCACCAGTGCGTCGTCCTCCAGCACCGGCAGGCTCCGCGCCTGCCGCGCCCTGGCGAGGCGCGCCGCCTCTTCCACGCTGGTATCCGGCGCCACCGCCGGTGCGTCCCGCACCATCACCCCGCGGACCGGGATGTCCTCGAAGTGGCACGGCAGCTCGTAGCGCGCCAGGTGGGGGATGGCGGAGGGACTGACGCGGTGCAGGTCCCGGCGGCGCAGCACGCCCACGAGCCGCGCATCCTTCACGACGGGGAGATCGCCCGCGCATCCTCGATCCAGCAAGGCCCGGGCCTGATCCAGCCCGGCGTCCTCGCCGATGGTGGCGGCGGGGCTTGACATCAGGACCTTGATTTTCACGATCCTCCTCCCCTACGCGGCCCGCTGGCCGGAGTGCCGCGCCACCAGCACCGGTACCGAGGTTCGCTGCAAGAGATGGTCGGCCACGCTCCCGCCGAGGGGCCGCCCGAGCCCTCCGTCCTCGGGGGGAGCGATGGCGATGAGGTCCGCCCCACACTCCTCCACGGCGGCGAGGATGGTTTCCACGAACTTGCCGAAGCGCAACTCGACGGCCACGGGGATCCCATCCCCCAGGAGCGGCGCGGCGACGCGGCAGAGGTAGGCGTTTGCCCGGCCCCAGGCGTCGTCCTCCACCCGGTCCACGTACGCGACCACGCGATGCTCGACGGCGACGGGCTTCGCCGGAGGGAGCACCATCAGGAGCCGCACGATCCCTCTGGACTGCAAGACCAAGGGGCGGAGCCACGGCAGGATCCGCTCGGGCCCAGGGCTTCCGTCGAGCGGGACCAGGATGTGGGTGTACATCTGCTGCCTCCTCCGGCTTCCAGTCGTCGCCGGCCGCGCTAGACTACCCGCCGCGGTGTTACCCTCGTATGACCGGCCCATGAAATCTTGGCGAAGAGAACGGCTCCGAGCGAGGCTGAAACACGCTCCTTTCCCCAGGCTGCTCAAAAAGGTCCAGATGCAAGGCGGCGCGCGATGCGAGGCGCGAGGCGTACGTGGTCGGTACGTCGCAGCGGCCCCCCCATTCCGCAATCCGCATTCCGCAATGCAGAGGTGGGCCTTTTTCAGCAGCCTGCTAGAGCCCATCCTGGAACCGAATGGACCCCGGGTGCAGGGCGGAGCGCCGCCGGCTCCCGTCCTCGGCGCTGCGCGACCCCGGCAGCTCTTCGGAGCGCCACCGCGCCAGCGGGGCCCCGGCGCGCCACGCGGATGGGCCCGGTGCTCGCACCTGCGGGCGGGAATCCGGCGCCGCTCCGTCGCTGGCCCCGAAGGGGTTCTAGGACGGGCTCTAAGCGGCGAGCGGTGTGGACGGCGCGAGGGAGGTGGACCCCCATGCGGGATCGCACGCAACACCAGGTGCAGGGGGCGAGGCGGGACTCGCGGAAAACTCGCCGCGACCGTTGGCGGGTGCACGTGATGGGCCAACAGACGACGCTTTCTGAAATCAACCCGTACG
>DASPOZ010000084.1:0-29248 GCA_035625755.1 Candidatus Sulfotelmatobacter sp. | reverse complement strand
TGGACGCATGGCAGATGGCCACCGGGATGCCGGCCCGCGTGGCCGCCTCGACGTCGATGCGGTCGCAAACGCAGCCGGAGTTCTGGATCAGGCGCAGGCTCCGCCCCAGGGCGATGTGCTCGGCCGTGATGGGACGGTTCTCCGTGACGAGGACCTGGCACTCCGGGAGCGCCGCCTTCAGCGCCTCGAGGTCCGGCACGGTGGCGACCTCCAGGCGGTCCGGCGCGAGCGCCCGGGCGAGCCGCTTCGCCTCGGGCGGCGGGAGCGATCGCTGCGTCACCATCCGCAGAGAAGCCATCCCCGTGGTCACGACTCTCGCCTTCGCTTCCATCGCCCCTCCTTGCAACCGCCAAGGTCGCCAAGGTCGCCAAGAGGAAAGGTCTTGTCGCGCTCGTCTTGGCGATCTTGGCGTCCTTGGCGGTTACAGGGTCTTTGCCAGCCAGTCGGCCACGAGTTTGCCGGCCTCCTCCTCGTGGCCGGCGTAGTAGTGGTTCCCGCCCACGATCGCCGTGGTTGCCCGCCCGCCCGCCGCATCCCGGACGCGCTCGATGGGGTAGGCGTCCACCGGCTCCAGGCTGCCGCGGAGGGCCAGGATGGGGCACGTGGTGCGGGCGGCCGCCTCCGCCAGGTCCGGCACGTCCATCTCCAGCGCGCTGCGGGCGGAGATGGCCCACCACCACCTGGGCGCCAGCAGCAGGTCCTCGCCGCGGCCGGCCGCGCGCATCCCGCGGGCGCGCTCCAGCAGCACGGACAGCGCGTCGCCGGCGAGCCAGTCATGCGAGACCCGTTCCAGGTAGTCCGGCCCGCCGGCCGCGGCCGAGCAGAACACCAGCGCGGCCACCCGCTCGGGGTGCTCCGCCGCGAAGTGCGCGGAGGCCACGCCGCCGAAGCTATGGCCCACCAGCGCCAGGCGGGAATATCCTTGCGCCGCCACCCATTCGGCCGCGCCCAGGAGGTCCTGCTGGCTATCGGCGAAGACCTCGTAGGCCGCGCCGGCGGGTTCGCGCAGGCCCGGCTTCGAATAGATCACATCGTGGCCCCGCCGGTTGATGGCCAGCGCGGCGAAGCCGCGGGCGACGATGTGCGGGGCGAGGAACCGCGACGGCCCCGTGTAGAAGTTCCGCGCCTTCCCGTGCACCAGCAACGCGGCCGTCCCCGGACGCGCCCCGCCCTCCGGCCGATACCACGCCCCATCCAGCGCCACGTCGTCGGGCGTCCTGAACGTGATGAGCTTGGCGATCATCGGGGTCCTCTGCGTCGTCTACCGGGCTGACTCACGTCCGCCCACTGAAAAGCGGGAAAAGAAGCGCCACATCTCGACGTTCGCGTCAATGATCTGCGTGCCGGACCCCAGCAGGTGCGGCAGATAGTCCCGCTGCCCACCGGGCCACACATGACCCGCCCCGGTGAGCTTCCAGAGCACCACCTCGGCGCCATCGCGACAGGGCGCATAGATGTACTTCGTGGCCGTGTGCCCCGCCTCCGGCGAGCCCTCCCGGCCGCGGAGGCGCACTGCCACCACGGGCTCCCCCGGGCATCCGTCGTGCCTGGCCCACAGGCCGATCACCCGATCGATGTTGGGGTGCTCCACGCGGGCGGTCGTCATGGGGAACGGCGGCCCCACGCCGCCCTGATAGAGGGCGCGCGGGTCATTCACGCTGTGGATGTGCATCAACGGCACCGTGCGGGGCGGCAGATCGCCCTCCACCACCATGCCGCCCGCCACCGGGGCGATGGCTGCGATGGCGTCGGGGGCCTCCACGGCAAGCCGGTAGGCCAGCATCGCGCCGTTGGACAGGCCCGTGGCGTAGACGCGGCCCCGGTCGATGGAGATGAGCCCGTCGAGGCGCTGGAGCAGGGCCCGGATGAACCCCACGTCATCGACGTGCTGGTCCCGCGCGTAGCCGCAGCACGTCCCGGCGTTCCACGTGAGCAGGCGATCCGACAGGCGGCCCGTGCCGTCCGGATAGACGGCAAGGAAGCCTTCCCCGTCGGCAACGGCGTCCATGCGGGAGTAGCTCTTCTGCCCCTCGGCCTTCCCCCCACCGCCATGAAAGTTCAGTACCACGGCGAGGCGGGTCCCCCGCCCGCCCTGAGGCGGGACGTGGACGATGAACGTCCGCTCCCGCCCACCGTGCATCACCGAAAGGCGATGGTCGCCCGGCGGGAGCGGCGCCGCCCCGCCCCCCGGCCCGCCCGCCGCGGCCAGCAGGGGACACAGGAGGGCGAGGAACATCGTGAGGCGGGCGCGGACGGATCGTCCCTCCCGCATCACTTCTTGGGATCGAGCCGGAGGGCGAGCGAGTTGATGCAGTAGCGCTGGCCGGTGGGCGGGGGGCCGTCGTCGAAGACGTGGCCCAGATGCGCGCCGCAGCGGCTGCAGCTCACCTCGATCCGCCGCATCCCGTGGCTCAGGTCCGCCGAGGCCGTGATCCGGTCGGGGGCGACGGCGTCCCAGAAACTCGGCCAGCCGGTCCGCGAGTCGAACTTCGTCTCCGAGCTGAACAGCTCGCTGCCGCAACACACGCAGCGATACACGCCGGGATCGTGGCAATTCCAGTACTCCCCCGTGAACGCCCGCTCCGTCCCCTTATTGCGGCACACCTCGTACCGCTCGGGCGTCAGCAGCCTGCGCCACTCCGCATCCGACTTTCGATCGCGATTCGCCATTATTCTCAACTCCCAAGAGTTGCCATGAGTGCGAAGCTCGTGGGGCCGATCATTTCACCATAGCGGTGGAAATTGGCGGAACTTCGTCAGGATCGGCAAGACGTGAGCGGCGACACAGGATCCGGCTAGAGGCTTTCTCACTCCCCCTTTGATGGGGCCAGCCGAGGCACCTAGGCAAGTTCCTTGATGGCGAGCTCGATCCCGTCTGCCGCAGGCAGTGCGAGATTCCTGGAGACCCTGAACAAGACCCATTCCTCCAGGACTTCTTCCAGTTCTTCGCAACAGGCTTCGAGGGCATCCGCATTCGCATACACGCCTTGAAATCCTGGAATCTCCCCATGGAACGTTCCATCGTCTGGCAGGATTTCATATCTTGCCTGACGCATGGCGGCTCGAAGGTAATTCGTCAACATCTACGGCTCCACTGGGGCGCAGCGCGGATCGCAGGATTGCGCCGAGGGCAAGCTAGGTGCTGACTGTAGCATGGCTCTGGCCGGGGTCCAACATGTATCGTCTTACGTGTTGGATGCGTGTTGGCCGGGACTCGTCTGGGGTTCTTGTTGCGTGGTCTCTTGCCGGGGAGGCGGCGCCAGGCGCGCCTTCAGGGCGTCGAGGGCTTTCTGGTGCTCGAGGAGGATGGAGAGGAAGATGGCCTCCGTGGGGTTCAGTTGGGAGGCGTAGCTAGCGGGGGCCACGTGGTACTTGGCGGCCCCGAAGAGGGCGTCGAACGCCTCCTGGTCTTCCCTGCGCAAGGCGCGCCGGAACTTGGCCCAGTTCCGAAATGCCTGTTCCAACATCTGGTTGAACGGGAGAACCGTGCGGCCCATGGCTGATACCTCAAAGGCGTTCGGGAGTTCGGGCGTTCGATAGTTCGGGTGTTCATCCACAACCGAGTCGGGACGTGGGACGGCCTTGGCAATCTTGGCGTCTTGGCGGTTCAAGTCTTGGCGGTTCGGGGAGTCCCAGAAGCAACTGCTGGGCGGCGGCGTCGTGGATGGCCGCGGGCGGCTGCAGGTCGGGGCGGTCCGGGATGCCGTGCTCGCGCCGCAGCTCGTCCATCAGGCGCATGATCCGGTCCTTGTAGCGCTGGTCCAGGAAGGCGGAGCGGGCGTAGCGCAGGGCGTAGCGGGCCGACAGGCGCGGGAAGCATTCCTCCAGGAATGCGAGGAACCGGGCCTTGGCGGCGTCCCGCAGGAAGAGGGTGTTGGCGAACGCGTGGGTGGCCCCGGCATCGCGGGCGGCGGCGATGACGGCAGACAGGCTCTCGCGAGTATCGGTGAGGTCCGGCAGGATGGGGGCGATGTTCACGCCGGCGCGGAGGCCGGCATCGCGCAGGGCCCGCAGCGCGGCCAGCCGCTTCTGCGGCGTGGGGGCGCGGAACTCCAGGATGCGGGCCAGCCGGGTATCCACCGTGGTGATGGTGATGTTCACCTGGAGGGAGCCGCGGGCGGCGATGCGGCGGAGCACGTCAATATCGCGCACGATCAGGTCGCCCTTGGTGGTGATGCCCAGGCGCACGCCGTCCGCCTGGGCCAGCGCCCCCAGCAGGCCGCGTGTGACGCGGAAGCGGCGCTCGGCGGGCTGGTACGGGTCCGTGGCCGTCCCCAGGGCGATGGATTGGCCGTTCAACCGTTCCGGCGTCAGCTCGCGCAGGAGGGTGCGGGCGGCGTCCCGCTTGGCGTAGATCTTGTTCTCGAAGTCGGCCGGATCGTTCAGGCCCATGTACTCGTGGGTGTACCGGGCGTAGCAGTAGTGGCAGCCGAACTCGCAGCCGCGGTACGGGTTGATGGTCCACGTGAAGGGCATGCGGGGGCTGGAGCAACGGTTCAGGATGGAGCGCGCCTCGAGGCTGAAGTATTCCACCTCGCGCCTCTCCGCGAGGGCGCTCGCCTCGCGCGCCATGCGCTCGATCCCCTTCACATCCGGCTGCACGTTGAAGAGCGTTGCCATCGCCTGTTCTTTAACCGCCGAGACGCCAAGATCGCCAAGCCACCTTATGGAAAATATACCAAACGGATGTATGGATGTCAAGCGTTGGACATCTTGCGCGAGGTTTGGGGGCTGGGAGAGGAAGGAAGACCGACCGATAAGGGCACGAGTCGAGCGGGCCGCTCAAAAGGGCTCAGATGCAAGGCGGCGCGGCTGGCGCCGAGCGAGGCGTACTCCTGGTACGTCGCAGCGAGCGCGCAGACGCGCCAACGCCGCAGGTGAGCCCTTTTCAGCGGCCCGCGGCGGCGTGGAGGCCGGCCAGGCGGCCGCTAGTGAACGCCCACGCAAGATGCAGCCCGTGACCCAGGAGGACGAGGCCGCCCATGCCGTTGCAGCCTGCCGCGTAGAGCCCGGGGATCGGCTGTCCCGTGTCCGCCGCCAGCACCCGCATCTGTTCGTCCACCACCAGGCCGCCCTCGGTCATGACGATGAAGGCTTTGGCCGGACCCAGCGCGATGTAGGGGCCGCGGGTAAATGGGGCGGCCCAGTCCTTGCGGCCGAACGGATCGGCCGCTCCTGCTGCGTTCCTGTGGAGGCGCCGCACCGTCTCGACGGTTTCCCGTACGGCGGCGGCGGGCAGGTCCGCCGCCAGGGCCAGATCTTCGACCGTGGGGCCCTCGCGGTAGATATCCGGGCGGAGGCGCTTGTAGTCGGCCAGGTACGCGTAGGCGATATCCGGCGCTGTGGAGATGTAGTTCGGCCAGACGGAGAATTCGGCAGCCACCTTCGCGTCCAGCAGCAGGTAGCCGGCGCGGTCCGGCTGGTCGAAGAACTTGAGGTACGGCCGGTCCAGTTCGTTGCAGAAGCGGCAGCCCTCCTTGTTCACCAGGATGGCCCCGGCCGCGAACAGCTTGTCGTCCGGGTGGGTCCACGTCACCAGGAGTCGCTTCACGTAGGCGGCCAGCAGGCGTTTGGGCACCAACGGCAGGATCCGGGCGATCCGACGGGCAAATCGGGGGTCCGAGGGAAGGAGTTGCGCGAAGGGGTTGCCCGGCGGCGTCACGAAGCGGAGCTCGGGGCCGTAGAGCACGTCCATGTTCCGCACGGCCGCGCCCACCCCCATGCCCAGCAGATGTCCTTCGCCGGTGGCCGTGGGGTTTACCCCCTCGATCCGCGCCATCTCCTCCGGGAGATATCGCCGCTTGATTTCGTAGCTGTTCGAGTAGTCGCCTCCGGCCAGCACCACGCCACGCGCCGCCCCTGCCTCGTGCGTTTCGCCCCGCCATGTGAAGCGGGCGCCGGTGACGCGCCCGTCCTTATCGCGCAACAGGGTGGTGGCGATGGCCCCCGTGCGGATGTCCACGCCCAGCGCCAGGCACCGCCGGTGGAACGCCGCGATGTAGGCCTTCGAGTTCGGGATGACGTTGTGCATCCGCGGCTTCCGGTTGGGCGGTTCTGTGCTGGGGCCCTGGAACGCGAGGCCCATGCCCCGCACCCATTCGAACGCGGCGCCCGCGTTCTCGGTGAGGATGCGGCGGCGGTTAAAGTCGTTGCGCGGCTCGAGGTCCAGGCGGAACTTGCCGATGTCCTCGTTGTGATCGCCCGGGTCGTCCGTGATCCCCGCGGCCCGCTGCATGCTGGTGCCGGAGGCGGTGAACGACCCCACCGAGATGCCCGTGGTGCCGCCCAGCGCCGCATTCTTCTCCAGCAGCAGCACGCGGGCCCCGTGCTCCGCCGCCGAGACCGCGGCTGCCAGCCCGCCCCCGCCCCCGCCGACCACGACGACATCAACCTTCAAAGCATCCATCGTCACGAATGGGCGCGGGCGCTAGGTGCCGGCCGCGGCGGACGGGTTGCCCAGGCGGTGCATGACGGCGCCCAGGTCGCCCACCTCGACGGGGACGCCGGCGCGGTAGGCGACCACCTGGCCGGCGTGCGGCGCGACGCGCGCGCCGGGCGTGAGGATGCCCACCAGGTTCAGGGGGTCGGCCGCGCTCACGATGGCCGTCTCGGCCTCGTCGTGCCGGCGGCGCACGGCCCGCAGGGCGTCCACGGCCTCGGGCAGCGCGAACTGCTCGCCCACGAAGCCGGACACGAAGCGGCCGCCGCGGATCTCGCCCCGCGCCTCCAGAGGCCTGTAGATGCCCAGGAGCACGCGCCACGCCGGGGCGCGGTTCTCGCGGGCCAGCAGGTCGCGAAACACTACGCCGTAGCGGCGCAGCAACTGGAGCGCCAGCGCCTCCTCCAGCTCCTCCCGCCGGGGCCGCGGCTCGGCGCCCGGTCCCGCCGCGTGGAGCACCGACCAGCGCCCGAGGGGGATGAGGCGCTCGCGGAGCAGGCCGCCGCGGAGCATGCGCAGGCGGCGGTGGGGGAGGCGGCGCTTCTCCTCGGGCCTCAGCAGGGCGCGCAGGCCGGCGATGCCATCGCCCGTCACCAGGCCGCGTGCAACCAACTCCCAGAGGGCGCCCTCCACCTGGGCGGGCAGGCGGCGCGTGGCCCGCGCGATGTCGGGCAGGAACGAGGCGCCGCGCTCGGCCAGGTGCCGGGCCACGTCCCGGGCCGCGGCCGAGAGGCCCTCCACCGAATCGAGGTCGGACGGCGCGGGGTCCAGGAAGGACGGAAGGTCCTCGCGCAGAACGAAGGCGAGGGGTGCCGATCGCGTGGGCGCCTGCCGACGCTGCATGGGACGGGCGGGGGTAAACCCCGCCCCTCCAGCGGCATCGGGATCGGCAGACCTGGTCTGCGGGCGCAGGCGGGCCCACGCGACCTCGCCCGAGAGGCAGAGGGCCTCCAGGTCCGCCGGGCTGTAGTGGGCGATGCGGGCGGGCAGCACGTCTCGCTCCCAGGCGGGCGCGGGCAACTCCAGGCCCTGGAGCTGCCCGATCACCTGGAGCAGGCCCTGGCGGCCGTGCAGTTGCGTCCCCGGGTGCACATGCTGCCAGCGCAGCAGGAAGCGGATGAAGTCCGCCGCGGAGACCGGCTCGATCTCGCGGCGCAGGCGCCCGATGGTGAGGCGGTGGATGCGGGCCAGCAGGCGCCGGTCGCACCACTCGACGGCGTCGGCCGGCGCCCCCGGCGTGAACCGGCCGCGCAGGACCACGCCCCGCCCCTCCAGTTCCACCAGCGCGATCTGAACGTCCGGCTGCGGCAGACCGAGGCGCGCGGCCAGGGCGGCCGCCGTGGTGGGGCCGATGTGCTCCATCCAGCCCTGCACGATGGCGCGAATTGCATCGGCCTGCGCCGGCGCCTCCGCCTCACCGCGGGCGGGGCGCGGCGGCTCAAGCTCCGGATCGAAGCGCACGCCCGGCAGCGCGGCCCGCACGAGCCTCAACCGCTCCGCCGCCACGAACGCCTCCCCTGACACCTCACCCCTCACGCCTGACGAAAAGTTGTAGCGGGCCCGGGTGGCGCGACCGTCACAGATCAGCTCGTCCGCGAAGGCCGCCCAGCCAACCGCATCGGCTGTGGGGAGCAGGCCGAGGGTGAGCAGGGCGTCGTGTAGTTCGTGGGCGTCGCGCACGTCGGGCCAGGCCTGGGCGCGCACCTCCTCGATGGCCGCCGCGTCCAGCGCGCCCACGCCGCGCGCCAGGTCCGGATTGGTGCGGCGCAGGGCCACGGCGCGGGCCCGGCGCTCCTCCAGGGGCGCGTCGTCCAGGAAGGCGTAGGGGTTGGCGTTCAGGATCTCGTGGCACATGGGGGAGGGCACCGCCGTGTCCACCGCCACGGCACGGACCTCGCCCCCCTCCAGGGCCGCGATGACGGCGCGGAGCCCGTCCACGTCCATCGCCTCGTGCAGGCAGTTGGCGATGGTCTCGTTCACCAGCGGGTGGTCTGGCGGCTCCACGGGGCCGGCGTGGTTGTCCTGGCAGCCCACCTGGGCGGGGAAGACAGCGGCCAGCAGGTCGTCCGCGCGCATGCGTTGGATGGGCATGGGCACGCGGCGCCCGCCGCTGTGGCGCAGCAGGGCCAGGGCGCGCGTGGCGTTCCAGCGCCAGCGGTTGGCGAACATGGGCGCGGCCAGGGCGGCCTGCACCAGGTCCTCCTCCAGGGTGGCGGTGCGCACCATGGCGAAGACGCTTTCCAGCGGGAAGCTGTGCTGCTCGCCGAGGGAGAGCACGATGCCGTCGTCCGTGGCGGCGGCCTGCAACTCGAAGTCGAAGGTGCGGCAGAACCGCTTGCGCAGGGCCAGCCCCCAGGCGCGGTTGATGCGGCCGCCGAAAGGGGCGTGGAGGACGAGCTGCATGCCCCCCGCCTCGTCGAAGAACCGCTCGGCCACCACGGTGGCTTGGGTGGGCACCGTTCCCAGGACGGCCAGTGTCTCGGCCACGTAGGCGGCGACCTGATCCGCCCCGGCGGCGTCCAGTCCCGCCTCGGCGCGGAGCCAGGCCGCCGCCGCGGCGGCATCGGGGAGACGCCCGGCCACACCCTGGCGGATGGCGGCCACGGCGGCGGAGAGTTCGATGGTGCGCCCGGGGGCCTCGCCGATCCAGAAGGGGACGGTGGGCGGGGCTCCCTGCGCGTCCTCCACGCGCACGCGGCCGGCCTCCACCCGCCGGATCCGCCACGACCTGTTGCCCAGCAGGAAGATGTCCCCGGCGAGGCTCTCCACGGCGAAGTCCTCGTTCACCTTTCCCACGAAGGTGCCGGCCGGGTCCTCGATCACGTCGTAATCCGCCGTGTCCGGGATGGCGCCGCCGCACGTGATGGCCGTCAGGCGCGCGCCCCGGCGCCCGCGGAGGCGGCCGTGCACGCGATCGCGATGCAGGTGGGCGGAGCGGCGCCCGCGGGGCGTGGCCACCCCCTCGCAGAGGATGTCCAGTACGGCCTCGAAATCCTGCCGCTGCAGCTCCCGGTAGGGATAGGCGCGGCGCACGAGGCTCCAGAGCTCCTCCTCGGCCACCTCGGCGCCGGCGGCGATGGCCACGGCCTGCTGGGCCAGGATGTCCAGCGGCGCCCGCGGGATGACGACGCGGTCCAGCTCGCCGGCCCGCACGGCCCGCACGGCGGCGGCGCACTGCACCAGCTCATCGCGCGTGAGGGGGAAGAGGATCCCCTTCGGGATCGCCGGGGGGCTGGGGTGCATGGGAGCAGAGGTGCTGTCCCCGGGTGCCGCCGGCGCAATGTTTCCCCTGCCCCCCTGCGCCTCTGCTCCCTCGCGAGAGGTGGAAGAAGGGAAGTGGCCGGAGCGGCCCACGCGCTGCATCAGCGTGGCCAGGGCGCGCGGCGCCCCGATGTGGCAGACGAGGTCCACCGTGCCCACATCGATCCCCAGCTCGAGGGAGGCGGTGGCCACGACGACGGGGATCTCGCCCGCCTTGAGGCGCCGCTCGGCCTCCAGCCGCGTGCGGCGCGAGAGGCTGCCGTGATGGGCGGCCACGCGCCCCTCGCCCAGGCGCTTCTCGAGCTGGTGGGCCACGCGCTCCACCAGGCGGCGCGTGTTCACGAAGGCGATGGTGGTGCGGTGCGCCCGCGTGAGGGCCGCGACCCGATCGTAGACCTCCGCCCACATCTCGTGGGTGGCCACGTGGCCCAGCGGCTGCCCGGGCAGCTCCACCGACAAGTCGAGGGCGCGCCGGTGGCCCACGTCCACGACGGCGCAGCGCGGCTGCCCGTCCGGCGCCAGGCGCCCCGCGCCCACCAGCAGGCGGGCGATTTCTTCGATGGGCTTCTGGGTGGCGCTCAGGCCGATGCGCTGGAGGCGGCGGCCGGCCAGGGCATCCAGCCGCTCCAGCGAGAGGGCCAGGTGGGCCCCCCGCTTGTCCCCCGCCACGGCGTGGATCTCGTCCACGATGACCGTCTCGGCGGTGGCCAGGTAGCGGCGGCTGCCCTCGGCGGTGAGCAGGATGTAGAGGGACTCCGGCGTGGTGACCAGGATATGCGGCGGGCGGCGCGCCATGTGCCGGCGCTCGTGCGCCGGCGTGTCCCCGCTGCGGACCATCACGCGGATCTCCGGCAGGTCCAGCCCGTCGGCGGCGGCGAGGCGGGCGATCTCTGCCAGGGGCGCCTGAAGGTTCTTCTGGATGTCGTTGCCGAGGGCCTTCAGGGGAGAGACGTACACGACCCGCGTGCGGTCCTCCGGCGCGCCGGCCACGGCCGCCCGCACCAGCCCGTCGATGGCCCAGAGAAAGGCGGCCAGCGTCTTGCCGGCGCCGGTGGGCGCCGCGATCAGCGTGTCCTCGCCGGCGGCGATGGGCGGCCAACCGGCCGCCTGGGGCGCCGTGGGCCCGCCGAAGCGCTCCCGGAACCAGCGATCCACCAGCGGATGAAATCGATCCACCGTCACGGGGCCTCCTCAGTTCCCTCGGGCATCTTCAGCGGGATTCGTGCCGCGTCACGAACACGCTGACGTGGGTGAACCGACTGTCGGGCAAGAACTCCACGTTCATTCCCCACGCCCCGAGGCGGTAGTACAGGACAACCTCCTCGGCCCCCTCCTCCATTTGCTGGGGCGCCCCCAGCGTCTCCCACACGGCCTCAGGCGTGAGCCGGTCGGCGGGGCGCCGCGCGCCGCTGCTCCGCAGCACCACCTCCCCGGGATATGGCCGCCACTGCCCGCCCAGGAGGCGGGGCGGTGTGCCCTCCACGGCCAGCACGGTGGCGGTGAAGCCGAATACCCGGCCCCGCTCGACCTCGAAGGTGATCCCCCAGCCGGGATAGATCCAGAGCCCATGCCGCTTCATCCGGCGGTACGAGGCGGGAGCCCCGAGGCGCCGGGCCAATACGGCCTGGTTTTCCCCCGGCCGGATTTCGCCGAGGCTGGGCCGCGACAGGTCCAGGGTGAGATCCGGCGGCCCGGCCGGCCGCGTCCAGTTCCGGAAAACAATGCGTTCGAGAAGGCCCACCAAAACCTCCTCTGGGGCGCGCCGGGCCTCACCCAGGGGGGGGCGTGGCGGTCCGGATCGGCCGCCGGTCCCGCCTCGTGCACTGTGGCGTCCGCCGTCCATGTTTCCGCCCGCTGCCCCCCCGGTTTGTCGGGCGCCCCGAAGATCAGATGCCGTACAGCGGCGCGTACCTGGCCCGCAGGTGCTCCAGGAGCGGGCGGTGGCTCAGGGGCTTGCCGGTGACCGCCTGCACCAGGTCGCCGGCGCGGAGGCGCTGGCCCTGGCGGTGGATCTTGGCTGTGAGCCATGCCTTCAGCGGGGCGAAGTCGCCGCGGCGGAACTGCGCGTCCAGCTCGCCCAGGTCCGCCCGCGCCTGGGCGAAGAACTGGGCCGCGTACATGTTCCCCAGCGTGTAGGTGGGGAAGTAGCCGATGCCGCCTCCGCTCCAGTGCGTGTCCTGCAGGCAGCCCCGGGCGTCGTCTGGCACGGCCAGGCCGAGGTAGCGCTTGAACGTCTCGTTCCATGCCCCCGGCACGTCGGCGGGGGCGAGGTCGCCCTTGATGAGGGCCTGTTCCAGCTCGAAGCGCAGCAAGATGTGCAGGTTGTACGTGGCCTCGTCGGCGTCCACGCGGATGAACGAGGGGCGCACGTCGTTGATGGCGAAGTGGAAGGCGTCCAGGCTCACGTTCCCGAGGGCGGCGGGGAAGGCCTGCCGGGCCTGCGGGAAGAAGTGCTCCCAGAAGGGGCGGCTGCGCCCCACCAGGTTCTCCCACAGGCGGGATTGCGATTCGTGGATGCCCAGCGAAACGGGCGCGCCCATGGGGGTACCGTAGTGGGCGGGGTCCAACCCCTGGGTGTAGATCCCGTGCCCCGCCTCGTGCAGGATGCTGAAGAAGGCATCGCCGAAGTCGCGCGGGTTGTAGCGGGTGGTGAGCCGCGTGTCGCCGGGACCGATGCCGCTGCAGAAGGGGTGGGTGGTGACGTCCAGGCGGCCGCCCTCGAAGTCGAACCCGATGGTGGCCGCGGCGGCCCGGCCGAAGGCCTCCTGCCGGTCCAGCGGGTAGTCTCGTTCGAGGATGGAGACGTCCGGCTTCCGGCGGGAGGTCGCGATGGCCAGCACCAGCGGCACCAACTCCTCGCGCAGCCTGGCGAAGAGCTGGCCGAGGTGGGCCGTGGTCTCGCCGGGCTCGTAGTCGTCCAGCAGGGCGTCGTAGGGCAGGCCGGCGTAGCCCACGGCCTCGGCCTCCTGCCGCTTGAGCGCCACCACCTTCTCCAGCCAGGGGCGGAAGAGGGCGAAGTCGGACCGCCGGCGGGCCTCCACCCACACGTCGCGGGCCAGGGCGCAGGTGCGCGCCAGCTCCTGCACCAGCGCCGGCGGTAGCTTCGCGGCCCGGGTGTAGGTGCGGCGGATCTCGCGCACGTTCACGGCGGCCGGCGCGCCGGGCTCGCGGGCCAGGTCGCTCTGCTCCAGCTCGGCCAGCAGCTCGCCGACCTGCGGCGCGGTGGCCTTCTGGTGCACCATGCCGGCCAGCACGGCCACCTGTTCCGCCCGGTGCGCGGAGCCCTTGGGCGGCATGACCGTGCGCTGGTCCCAGGCCAACAGCGAGGCGCACGATCCCAGGAGCACAGCCTCCTTCACGCGCCGGATCAGCTCGTCATACGCTTCCGCCGGACTTCGCGCCATGGCCTGTCCGCATGCTCCCTCGACCGCCCCAATCAACAATCCTCAATCTCAAATCCTCAATGGTCTCAGGCGTGGTCCTTCTTGAGCTGCGCCGCGATGGCACTGAAATCGTACGACGGGTACACCTCGTACCGCCAGGCGCCCCAGGCCTTGCTCTCCATGTAGCGGTTCAGGTTTCGTACCTTGTCCGCGTCCACGCGCACCGTGATGATGAAGCCATGGGACATGGCCACCGTCCACGACACCGGCTCGACCCCCTCCGGCGGCCAATCGCGGTAGAACCCGGTCTTCTTCGCGTGGGCCATGATCTCGTCCAGCGTCTTCGCCTGATCGTGGTGCAGGATCACGGTGAGCATCACCTTATCGGCCATGGGGTCTCCTTTCGCCCATCACTGTTTCGAGGCCGTGGGTCCGGCTGTGCGGCATCCGTCCTGCTTCGTATAGCCGATGCGACGGCATACGTCAACCGACGGGGCGGCGGGCTGGGCGGCCGAGAGCATGCGGGCGAGTGCGCGGAGGGGCCCACGCATGAACCGCCAGGGCGCGACCGCCGGCCACCTCGGCGAGGCCGCGGAGCAGGCCAGCCCGGTCTTGACCGTCGCGAGTAATCGGGCGGCGCTCGCATCTAGGGGATCTCGTGTGGTCAGGATCGGCCGGAAAGCGGGCCCGGCTTGCGAACTGTGGAGCGAGGGGCGGTCAGAGATGCCGCAATCGTGGTTGTCGCAAGGCCATCAAGGCCACCTCTTCCCGGCCGTCAGTGGAGGCGGGACCGCCGTCGATGGACAGCAGTTAGCCGGGGCCGCCCGGCGGGCCGAAGAGCGGGAGATCGCAGGCACGGTCCGTTCTCAAGCCAGGCATGGCGATCAAACATTCTTCATAACCTGCCCACGTCCCGATCATACATTTCGCGGATCAAGAAGTGAGCCCGGGCCGCACGACGTGGGCAAAGGCAATGCAATGAAAGGCCGGCGGGTCGGGATGAGGAACTTGTCGGGCGGCTTCCCGCAGCCTCACGGAGACCCCCGGCTGGAGCCGGAGCGATCGAAAGCCCCTTCCTTGAGGAAGGCGATAGTCTGCGCGATTACCTCTCTGCTCCTCATGATAAAGGTATGGCTGTGCGGAACCACCAGGAAGTCCTTCATTCCGGACAGCTTGGTTCGCTCAACCGACACCATCCCATCGCCTGGTCCAGGGATCATCAGCGAAGACACCGGAATCAGGCTTCGATTTCCAGCGATGATCCCGAGTTCATACCACGCAGGGCCGAGTCGGGCTGGAAGGTCGGAAGGGGTTGTTCCTAACTGCCCGCGGGATGGACCCAAATGGGTCCGGAGCACCGGCACTTTTCGCATGAAGTCAATCAGTTCGCTCCCGCCGTTCGGTGGACCCAACATCACCACCCTTCCCAAGTTTGGACAGGAGTGAGTGTTGAGGTAATACCTCAAGACGATGCCGCCCATGGAGTGCGTTACAAAGTGGACTCGTTGACCCGGTTCCCGGCACGGCGGGCCAATTCCGCCAGCGAGGTATTCCGCCAGCATCTCGATCGCCCGGCTGTTCGCCGGGTACGCCATGTTGTGGACCCGATAGCCGTTCCGGGAGAGCGCCCTCTCCAGCTTGGACAGCGACCGTGGCGTACGGCTCAGCCCGTGAAGAAGTATCACCGTTTCGGGCGGAGTTCGTTTCCCATCCGCCGGGAAAGAATCGGCGGCAGCACAGAGGACTGCCAGCGCTGTCAGGACAGCAGGCCCCAGCGCTGTCGCCGCCGGAATATGCATGGGCCCTCCTTGCGGTCCCACCTTCATGCGCTGTCCGTGAGCGGGGGGTGACGCTTATTCCAAACTTGAGGACAGCCGTAGAGACCACGGCAGGGGAGGCGATAGTGGGGGCAAGCTATCCGGGGTGAAAACTCTTGTAGCCGGCAACAACCAGCGGTCCGGATGCCACCACGATCGCTCCCCGAGATCTCGTCCCGCCTCGTTGCGCCGCGACGGGAAAGGGAACATGGCCAAGGCAGTCCTTATCTTTGGTGTCAGTGAGCTTGGCTGCCCGGCGCAGAAAGTCATCATCGATGTTGAACGTCGCTCGCATCTCTATAAATGTGCCGTATGGGTATAGCCGTGTCAAGGTGTCTCCGGCGGGGGTACCGCCCGGGAGGTCAGCGCCGGTCGGCATCACCCGCCCTGCGCGCGCGGAGCATGGCCGCGACGCAGGCCACCCCACCTGCCGCGGCAACGTGCTTGAGGGTGTGCCCGCTCACCATGTGCCCGAGCGCGAAGATGCGCGCGTCGGCGACTTCGAGCCACTTGGCCGCGGCGTACGCGCCGAGTCCGGCGAAGAGGTAGCCCGTGCCAGATCGGCGTGCGGGATACACGAGCAGCAGCAGCACGACGAGGAGCAGCGAGCCGAACTGCACGAGGACGTAGAGCCGCAGGTCGCCGCCGCCGCGGAGCTCACTCCAGTACCAGTAGGCGACGCTGCCGCCCCCGAGCAGGAGGAGGGGACAGAAGAGCAGCCGACCGGCCCGCGGGCTCACGCGCTCGGCGAACACGGCCGCCAGCAGCCCCATGAACCCGAGCGTCATCGGCAGCCGGTCCCAGACCAGCCGGGCGTTATCCGGGGCGAGATGATAATAGGCCGAGCCGAAAGCGGTGAGGGCCGTACCGGCGAAGAGGGCGGCGTACGGCCAGCGCTCCCACGGATCAGCAAAAGGCGTCGGGCGCCCGGCCGGACGACGGAATATGACGCCGAGCCCCCACAGGCCCACGACCGCGAAGGGCAGGTTGGAGAGGACGTTGAGGCAGTTCGGAATGCCAAGGAACGCGCGCCGGTCCGCCATGAGATGGTACGCGGGGTCCTGCGCCAACGGAGGCTGGACGAAAATCCCGACCCCCGCCACGGCCACCGCCAGCGCGAGGACGGAATGGCGCACGATCTGGATCCGGCTCACGTGTGGCCTCCGACCCCGGTCATTCCATGCGAGGCCGGCGCCTCAACGGGCGGCCGGGCCGGGCGGCCTCCCACCAAGCGAATGGCCACGGCTCATGAGCTGCCGATGAGGATGCCGGTGAGAAACACGAGAAGGCCGCCGATGACGACCTGGAAGACGGCGGCGGCAAGGGATGCGTCCATGTAGCGGTGGCGGACCCACGCGATGGCGCCCAGCTCCACCAGCACCACGGCGATGGCGACGACGGTAGCGGTCTGGAGGTGGGGGATGAGAAAGGGGAGGGCGTGGCCGATCCCTCCCACGGTGGTCATGAGCCCGGTGATGAGCCCGCGCACCCACGGGCGGCCGCGGCCCGTCAGGCTCCCGTCGTCGGAAAGGGCCTCGGCGAACCCCATGCTGATCCCGGCGCCCAGGCTGGCCGCCAGGCCCACGAGAAACGTCTCCCAGGTCTGGCGGGTGGCGAAGGCGGCGGCGAACAGGGGCGCCAGGGTGGATACCGAGCCGTCCATCAGGCCCACGAGGCCGGGCTGCACCACCTGGAGCAGGAAGAGGCGGTGGCGGATGGCCGCGTCGTCCTCGGTGGCCGCGGCCGCCTCCAGCCGCTCGGCGGTCTGGGTGTGCCTCCGCTCCTCCTCCGCCAGGTCGCCCAGGAGCTGGCGGATGCCGGCATCGGTGGTGCGCCGGGCGTAGGTCTCGTAGAACCGCCGCGTCTCCACCTCCATCAGCCCGGCCTGCTTGCGCACGGCGGCGAGCCCCAGCGGCCGCACCAGCCACACGGGCCTGCGGTCCACGAAGCCCTTCACGTCCTGCCGCCGGATCAGCGGGATGTGCTCGCCGAAGCGCCGGCGGTAGAGCTCGAGGAGGCGGTGGCGGTGCCCGTCCTCCTCGGCGCGCAGTTGTTTGAACTGCTCGGCCTGGGCGGGGTAATTGGCCTTCAACCCATCGGCGAAGTCGTCGTAGATGCGGGCATCCTCTTCTTCCAGCGAGATGGCCAGTGCCAGGACTTCCTGCTCGCTGAGGCTCTCGAACGATCGCATGGGAGTTGTCCTCTGCCCGGAGGCGCCCCGCCCGCCCAACGGCTCGCTGCGCGTTGGGCGGAGCTCCAGGACGCGGCGGACGGTTGCGGGTATCCGGCCTGACGGGTCGAGGTGACGGCGAAACCGGTGGGCGAATCCTATGAAGGGGACTGCCGCCGCGTCAAGGGACATTCCAGCAGGCTGCTGAAAAAGGCCCATCTGCGGCGTTGGCGCGCTCGCGCGGCGCTGCGACGTACGGCCCAAGTACGCCTCGCGCCTCGCCTCGCGCGCCGCCTTGCACCTGGGCCTTTTTGAGCAGCCAGGACGAGAGCAAGTTTTTCAGCAACCTTCTAGGGGGGGCGCGGAGGGCGGCCGAGCCAGCCCGCGAGGCCGGCCTCGTCCATGAGCAGCGGCGGGAGGGCGGCGGGGCCCTTGTCGGCGGTGAGGCGGATCAGGCCTTCGTTCTGGTCCACGCGGATCACGGCGGTGGCCGCCTGCGCCAGGCAGGCCCCGATGGGGCGGGGGCGCGGCACCTTCGGCCCGTCCTCGTGCGTGGCCAGGAAGGGCGTGCCGCCCGCGGCCAGGCGGCGCACGGCGCCCGCCGTGGATTCCAGCAGGCGCATCGCCTCCCCGGAAGGCACGTTCTCGTCGTGAAAGAGATGGCCCCAGCCCGAGATGACCACCAGGCCGGGGCGATAGCGGCGGAGGGACGCCTCGAGCCGGTCTACGACCATCGTCTCGAACTGGTGGCAGGTGAAGGCGCGGGAGATGAACAGCCGGTCCAGCACCGGGCGCGGGTCCAGGCCGGCCTCGCGCGCCATGCGGGCCGGGATGTAGGGGTCGAAGGCGTTGGCGCCATCCAGGTAGAGCACGCGATGGCCCCCCAGGGCGGCCCGGCCGGCCAGGGCCGTCCCCAGGTCCAGCACCAGGGCGGGGCCCACCAGCAGGAGGACGCGGTCGGCCCGCCCGCGCAGGAGGGTTTCGAGATTCCAGGCGGACACGGTGACACCAATTGAGAGCAATGAGTAATGGGCAACGAGCAATGAGTAGGGACTCAGAGGGCACATTTCATGAGTACCAAACATGTGTTTGGATGTCAAGTGGCAGACCGTCGGTCGCGGGTCGCGGGTTGCCAGGTGGCCTGGCGATGGCGGGAAACGTTTTGCGGTCTGCGACCGGGCGCGGCTATAATCCACGGGCGCGCCGGACACGCGGACGAGTGCGCGGGCGCGCGACCCGTCGACCGGCAACCCGCCCGCGCCGCGGCGGGGTGCGCCGGGGCAGCCGCAGGCGCCATGCGACCCGATCGATGGAACGCCAGGAACTTCGGGGGCCTCTACCCCCAGATCTACGCCCTCGACCACCTCACCGCGGGCCAGGTGGATGGCGTGGAGCGGATGCTGGGGCTGGCGCCGGGCACGCGCATCCTGGACGTGTGCTGCGGCTACGGGCGGCACGCCCTGGAACTGGGGCGGCGCGGATATCGCCACGTGGTCGGCGTGGACGTGTCGCGGCCGCTGCTGGCCCGGGCGCGGCGCGCCGCGCGGGCCGAGGGCCTGCGCGTGACCTTCCGCCAGGCGGACATGCGCCGCCTCCCCTTCCGCCGCAGCTTCGACGTGGCCCTCAACCTCTTCACCTCGTTCGGCTATATCGCCGATGAGGCGGAGGACCGGGCGGCCCTGCGGGCCATGGCGCGTGCCCTGCGGCCGGGGGGCCGCCTGCTGATGGACCTGCTCAATCGCGAGTGGCTCGTGCGCCACTTCCAGCCCCGCTACCGGGAGACGACCGCGCTGGGCGTCGTCAGCAACCACCTGACCTTCGACCTGGAGACGGGCCGCCTGCGCAACGTGCGCCGGTTCCGGAAGGACGGCCGCCCGCGGTCCCTCGCCATCGAGTTCCGCGTGTACACGCTGGCCGAGATGGTGCGCATGCTGCGCGAGGCGGGCCTGGCCTTCCAGCGGGCCTACGGCAATTTCGCAGGGGCGGCGTACGGGATGGACACGTTCCGCATGATCATCGTCGCCTCGAAGCCCGAACGCCGGAAGAGCGTGCGACGGTACGACCGTTCGGCCGTACGGTGAGGAGCAGGCCATGTACGCGGTGACGATCGAGCTGGACTTTTGTTACGGACACCGGCTGCTGGACTATGTGGGGAAGTGCATGCACCCCCACGGGCACAACGGCCGCGTGCACATCGAGCTGCAGGCGGCGGCCCTGGACCGGCGCGGGATGGTCCACGACTTCGGCGACGTGAAGGCGGCCATCAAGAGCTGGGTGGACAAGGAACTGGACCACAAGATGATCCTCCGGCGGGACGATCCGATCCTGCCGGTGCTCCAGGGGATGGGAGAGCCCTGCTTCGTGATGGAGGCGAACCCCACCGCCGAGGCGCTGGCCAGGCTGGTGTTCGACCAGGCCGCCGCCCAGGGGTTTCCCGTGACCGCGGTCCGTTTCTGGGAGACGCCCACGTCGTTCGCCACGTACAGCAGGGGAGCCGAGGCGCAAGGGAGCGGGGGGGCATGAGGGCGAGGCGGTCGCGGAGCGAAGAGACGCCGCGTGCACCCCTGCACCCCTGCACCCCTGCGCCTCTGCAGCAGGGGAATGCGGTGTGCGTGCTGGTGAGCGGGGGGCTGGATAGCGCGGTGCTGGCCCACGCCATGGCCCGGCGCCACCCACACGTGTTCCCGCTCTACGTGCGCGCGGGGCTGCGCTGGGAGCCGGTGGAGGAGTACTGGCTCCGGCGTTTCCTGAGGGCCATCAACGCCGGTGGGGCCATCCGGCCCCTCACGGTGGCACGCCTGCCGGTGGGGGACGTCTACGGCGCGCACTGGAGCCTCACGGGGCGGGGCGTGCCCGGCGCCCGGTCGGCGGACGGCGCGGTGTACCTGCCGGGGCGCAACCTGCTGCTCCTCAGCAAGGCCGCCGTCTTCTGCGCGCTGCACGGAATCCCCGCCGTGGCCATGGGACCGCTCAAGGGTAATCCTTTCCCGGACGCCACGCCGGCCTTCTTCCGAGGCTTCGCGCGCCTGGCCGGCCGGGCCCTGGGATTCCCCCTGCGGGTCCTCACGCCGCTGGCCCGCCTCTCCAAGACGCAGGTCATCCGGTCGGCGAACGGGTTGCCTCTGGGGCTCACCTTCTCGTGCATGCGCCCCGTGGGGAGACGCCACTGCGGGGCCTGCAACAAGTGCCAGGAGCGCCGGCGTGCCTTCCGCGCCGCCGGCCTCCCGGACCCGACGGCGTATGCCGCCCGGCCCGCGCGCCGCCGCTGACCCTGCGTTCATGGGCAACCGCTCGCGGGCCCTGGTGGAGGCCCTGGCCGCGGGGGCGCCCCGCTTCTCTCCCCTGGACCGCGGCCGCAAGCTCCGCCTCCTCGCCCAACTGGCCGAATGCCCCATCGGGCGGCCGGCGCTTCTCCTGCAATTCCACGAAACCCTCTGCTTCCTTCAGGCCTATCCCGATGACCGGCGGGTGCTCGCCCTGGCGGACCGGGCGCTGGAGGCATTCCCGGCGCGGGTGCGGCGGCTGGGGACGCCGGCGCTGGCCCGCCTCCACGACTCGGGGATCGCCGGCACCACGCTGGACTACCCGTTCGGGTTGCCGTTCGCGCGCTGGCTCGCCTCGCGGTTCCCCGGGGACGTAGATGTGGCCTGGGCCAAGTACGAGGAGGGGGAGCGGCTCGAGGAGGCGCTCGGCCTCGTGGTGGCCCGCGCGGAGGAGGACGCCTTCAGCGAGGGCGGGCTGGGGTGGCGGCGGTGGCTCCGGGCGGCCAGAGGTGGCCGGCGGCTGAGCGACCTCCAGATCCTCCTGGAGCGGTTCGAACGGGCGGCGCTGCCGGAGGAGACGCGCGACTGGCTCTTCGAATGCCTGGAGCTGCCGATCCGGTGGCGCCTGCGGGGGCCGGGGCCATCGCGCACCTTCGCCAGGCTCCCGTGGCCCCGCCCCTTTTTTCATCGGGCGGGGCTGCGCCGGCCCGGCCCGGACCTCGTCCGCGAAATGGAGCGCCCGCTGCCCCTGCCCCGGCGGGCGCCGCGGCCGCTGGCGGAATCCATCATCGAGGCGGCCCGGCTGGCGCTGGCGACGCGCCTGCGGGAACTCCATGCCTTCGCCCATCCCAACCCCGAGGACATCCTGCTGGTGGACCCGGGGCGGGGGCTCCGCATCGCCCTCATCGGCCTCCTCCCAGAGTTCCGTCTCCCCATCGAGGGCTACTACCCCTTCTTCGCCCTCAAGAACGGGGTGCCGGTGGGCTACGGGGGCGGCTGGGGGCTGTTCGGGACGCTCGAATTCGGTTTCAACATCTTCCCCTCGTTCCGGCAGGGGGAGTCGGCCTTCATCCTCAGCCAGGTCCTCCGCGTGTACCAGCAGGTGCTGGGCATCCGCACCGTGGTGGTGGACCCCGCCCAGATCGGACGCGGCAACCCGGAGGCCCTGCGGTCGGGCGCATTCTATTTCTATCACCGGCTCGGGTTCCGCCCGCGGGACCCCGCCGTGGTGCGCCTGTGCCGGGAGGAACAGGCGAAGATCGCCCGGGATCCCTCGTACCGCTCGCCCATCCCGGCCCTGAAGCGGCTGGCGGAGGCGGAGATCTACCTGACGCTCCCCGGCGGCAGCCCCGAGCCCGAGAAGCGGCTCCGGGCGAGCCGGGTGGCGGCCCTCGTCACGCGCCGCATCGCCCGGGAGTTCGGGGGCGACCGGGCCGAGGCGGTGCGGCACGCCTCGGCCCGCGTGGCGAAGGCCCTGGGGGTCTCCTCGTGGCGGGCCTGGCCGCCTGACGAGCGGCGGGGCTTCGAGCAGTTGTCCGTGGTGGCCGCCCTCATCCCGGACCTGGCGCGCTGGCCGGCCGCGGACCGCCGCGGGCTGGCCCGCGTCTTCCGGGCGAAGGGCGGCCGGAGCGAGCTGCCCTACATCGGCCTGCTCAACGGCCACCGGCGGTTCCGGGCGAGCCTGGAGGCGCTCGTTGCCGCCTCGCCCGCGCCTTGACAGCCGTCGGAGGGAAGCCTAGACTTCGGCTGTTTTCCCCAGATTTCGGCCGTCGGGAAATAAACGAAATCCTCGGCAGCGGGGACTAACACAGGCAGAGGGCCCGTGCACGGCTCCCGGTTTCGCGCGGATCGAAACAGGTGTGAGGCCTGCATCCAGACCGTTTCCGGTCAAGGAGGCTGCCGTGTTCGCACGCGCGCTGAGGGCTGTGTGTATCCCTTTGCTGCTGTTTGCCGTCGGGTGCGCCGTCCGCGAGGTGGTCGTCCGAACGCCGCCGCCGCCCCCGGCCGCGCAGTACGAGGTCATCCCCGTCCAGCCGGGGCCCGCCTATGTCTGGGTCCCCGGCCACTGGGCCTGGCGGGGGCCGGAGCGGGGCTATGTCTGGGTCCCCGGCCGTTGGGCCGTTCCGGAGACCCCGGGCTACGTCTGGGTTCCCGGGCACTGGGCGCAGCGGCAGGACGGGTACGTGTGGGTGGAGGGCCACTGGCGGCCGCGGTAGTCTCCTGCGTCAGAAGTCCCCGGACGGGTCGCGACGGGCGCTTCGGACTCAGGTTCCTCGCGGGTCCCGTCGGCGGGGGGAGGCGGCGGATGGAGCCGGCCTCGTGACGCTTGACGAGCTGAAGGCGGTGGCCCGCGGCGCCGTGGAGGGCGTGGGGAACGACCTCATCGCCATCAGCCGGTACCTGCACGCCAACCCCGAGGTGGCCTACGGAGAGGAAAAGGCCGCCGCGCACCTGACCGGCTACCTGGAGCGGCAGGGCTTCCGCGTGGAACGGCACGTGGGCGGCCTGCCCACGGCATTCCGGGCCACCTTCGGCGCGCCGGCCGGCACGGCGCCGGCCATCGCCTTCCTGGCCGAATACGATGCCCTGCCCGGCCTGGGGCACGCCTGCGGCCACAACTTGATCGCCACCGGGTCCGTGGGTGCGGCGCTGGGCGCGCGCGCCCTCCTGGACCGCGTGCCGGGGCGCATCGTGGTGGCGGGCTGCCCGGCGGAGGAGCGGGGCGGGGGCAAGATCGCCCTGGCGCGGGCCGGCCTGTTCGACGGCTGCGCGGCCGCCATGCTGGTACACCCCAGCAACCGCACCGAGATCGTCAAGCTGGCCCTGGGGATGCGCCCGCTGCGTGTGGAGTTCTTCGGGCGGGCGAGCCACGCGGCGGCGGCCCCGCACCAGGGGGTGAACGCGCTGGACGGGGTGCTGCTGGCCTTCGCCGCCATCGGCGCCCTGCGCCAGCAGGTGCGAAGCGACGCGCGGATCCACGGCATCATCGTCCACGGCGGCGAGGCCCCCAATATCATCCCGGCCTACGCCGCGGCGCGCTTCATGGTACGCGCCCTGGACCGCGAGTACCTGGAGGAGCTCTCGCGCCGGGTGGTGGCCTGCTTCGAGGGGGCGGCGGCCGCCACGGGGTGCCGCCTGAAGGTCGAGCCCGAGGGGGCGGACTACCAACCTTTTCTGCCCAACCGGGCCCTGGGGGCCCTCTTCCGGCGGAACCTGGAGGCGCTGGGCGTTCCCGTGGACCAGGGGCCGGAGGACAGCGAGCTGGGGTCCACGGATGTGGGCAACGTGAGCTGGGTGGCGCCCACCCTCCATCCCACGGTGGCCATCTGCGGGCCGGAGGCGACCTGCCACATGCCGGCCTTCGCCGAGGCTGCCGCATCCGACCGGGGCCACGCCGGGATGCTGGCGGGGGCCAAGGCCATGGCCATGACGGCGGCCGACCTCTTGGGAGACCAGGCCGCGCGCGACGCCGTGCGGAGCGAGTTCAGCGCGGCCCGTGGGGGAGCATGAAGATCATCGGCCTCATGTCCGGCACCTCGGCGGACGGCGTGGATGCCGCGCTGATCGAGATCGCCTCCGGCAACCCGCTCACCGTCAAGCACCGGTACTCGCACGTCTCGCCCTACCCCACCGAGTTGCGCCAGCGCATCCTCCAGCTCGCCACGCCGCCCGGCGGCACGGCCTCGGAGGTGTGCCGCCTGAACGCCTACTTGGGCGAGCTGTTCGCGCAGGCCGCCCTGGAGCTGTGCCGGCGGGCGCGCGTTGCGCCGGAGGAGATCGACCTCATCGGCTCGCACGGGCAGACCGTACGGCACCTGCCGCGCCCGCAGAAGGAGGGCACGCTGGAGGTGGCCTCCACCCTCCAGATCGGCGAGCCGGCGGTGATCGCCGAACGGACCGGGATCACCACGGTGGCCGGCTTCCGCACACGGGACATAGCGGCGGGCGGGCAGGGGGCGCCGCTGACGCCCCTGACCCACTACGTGCTGTTCCGGGACGCGCAAAAGGGGCGCGCCGTCCTGAACCTGGGGGGCATCGCCAACGTGACGGCCATCCCGGCCGGGGCCCCGCCCAGCCAGATGGTGGCCTTCGATACCGGGCCGGGCAACGTGCTGCTGGACCTGGCGGCCTTCCGGGTGACGGGGGGCCAGACGGATTACGACGCGAACGGCGAGCTGGCATCCGGGGGGCACGTGGTGGACGAGGTGCTGCGCTCCCTTCTGGGGCACGCGTACCTGAAGAAGCCGCCGCCCAAGAGCACCGGCCGCGAGGAATTCGGCCCCCCCCTCCTGGACGACGTGAGCCGGCGGTTCCCCGCCCTCTCGCCGGGCGACCTGCTGGCCACCCTCACGGCCTTCACGGCGGAAGCGGCCGCCATCGGCTTCCGCGACTTCATCGCGCCCAAGATGAAGATCGCGGAGGTGGTGCTCACCGGCGGCGGCGCGCGCAACCCGGTGCTCCGTGAGATGCTGGCGGAGCGTTTGGCCCCCGCCACCCTGCTGGACCCGGATGCCCTGGGCTTCCCCGCCCGCGCCATCGAAGCCGCGGCCTTCGCGTTCCTGGCGTACCTCACGTGGCATGGCAGGCCGGGGAACGTGCCGGCGGCCACGGGGGCCAAGGCGCCGGTGATACTGGGCGCCATCTCCCCCGGGCGAAACCGGCCGGGCGCCGCCCAGGCCTCCCCCGCACCTGCGGCCGCCGCCAAACCCTCCGCCGCGCCTCCGGGCGCCCCCACTGCGGGCGGCCCCGCGCAACCCAAGAAACCGTAGCAGAATGCCGAAAAACTCTTTTCTGCCCAGGCTGCTCAAAAAGGTCCAGCTGCAAGGCGGCGCCCACCATTGCGGAATGCGGATTGCGGAATGCGGAATGGGAGAGCCGGTACGCCGCAGCGAGCCCCCTATCCCGCACTCCGCGCTCCGCAATCCGCAATGGAGAGGTGGGCCTTTTTCAGCAGCCTGCTAGAGGGCGCCATGCGGATCCGGGATCTGGTGGTGCAGCCCGACGCGGTGCCCACCTACGAGCCGCCCGGGCACACGGGCACGGTGAACCGGCGCCTGGTGCCGCCGCCGGGCCATCCCAGGGGGAAGCTGGAAGTCGTGCTCGGGGTGCTCCAGCCGGGCGGGCAGGCCCTGATGCATACGCACGCGGACCTGGACCAGGCCATCTACGTCCTGGAGGGCGGCTGCCGGGTGGAGAGCGCGGGCGAGACGGCGGAGATGGGGTCCGGACAGATGGTGTATCTCCCGGCGGGCACGCCGCATCGGGTGATCGCCACGGGCGACACGGCCCTACGCGCCCTCGTGATCTACGCGCCTCCCCTGGTGCGCTGATAGCGTGACACGGCCAGTACGGGAACGGGAAGGGGTACGGGAACGGGAACGGAGGGGGGGAGGATGGGGATTCGGGATCTGGTGGTGAACCCCGCGGCGCTCCCGACGTACGAGCCGCCCGCGCACCCGGGCACGGTGAACCGGACGCTGGTTCCGCCGCCCGGGATGCCCGCGGGGAAGCTGGAGGTTGCGCTGGGGGTGGTCCAGCCGGGCGGGCAGGCCCTGCTGCATACGCACGCGGACCTGGACCAGGCCATCTACGTCCTGGCGGGCCGATGCCGCGTGTCGGACGGGAAGGAATCGGCCGAGGTGGGCCGGGACGAGCTCGCGTATTTCCCGGCCGGATTCCCGCACGAGATCACCGCGTTGGGTCCGGAACCGCTGCGCATGCTCGTGATCCTCGCGCCTCCCTTGCACCGCTAGCGCCAGACACGGGGAGGGAGAGACGCGGGGACACGGAGCACCGGGCCGGACCCGTCGCCGCGCCGCGGGCCCCAGAGTCCTTTCCCAGGGTAGCCAGCATGGCCGAGATGACCCTGTATTACCAGGTGGTGATGCGGCTGCTGGGCCAGATCCAGCGGACACAGTACGATGGCATCACCAGGGCGGCCGGCCTCATCTTCGACTGCTTCCAGGGCGGCGGGGTGCTGCACGTCTTCGGGAGCGGCCACTCCCACGCCGTGGCCGAGGAGGCCTTCCACCGGGCCGGCGGCCTGGTGCCCGTGAACCTCATCCAGGAGAGCTTCCTCACGCCGCAGACGCCGCCCTCGCGCAGCGGGCAGTTCGAGCGCGTCAGCGGCATCGCGCGGGTGCTGGTGGAGGCGTACGACTTGCGCCGGGGCGAGGTGCTGGCCGTCGTCTCGAACTCGGGGATCAACGCCGTGCCGGTGGAGATGGCGCTGGAGGCGCGGGAGCGGGGCCTGCAGGTGGTGGCCATCACCTCCCTGGAGCACTCCCGGCAGAGCACCTCGCGCCACGTGAGCGGCAGGCGGCTCTTCGAGGTGGCCGACGTGGCCATCGACAACGGGGCGCCTCCCGGGGACGCCGCCGTCCCCTACGAGGGGGCGGGCGTGCGCGTGGCCCCCGTGTCGCTGCTGGCCGGCGCCTACATCGTGAACTCCATCGTGTGCCGGGTGGTGGAGCTGTACCTGGAGAAGGGCCTCGCGCCGCCCGTGTACCTGAGCGCCAACATGCCCGGCGGGGACGAGCACAACCGGGCGCTGGAGGCGAAGTACCGGGGCCGCCTCAAGCTGCTCGGCTAGCAGGCTGCTGAAAAGGGCCCAATACCTCTCCCCGCTGCCTCGGCGGTAGCGGGTGGGGCGTTGGCGCGCTCGCGCGCTCGCTGCGGCGTACATCCCAGTACGCCTCACTCGGCGCTTCGCGCGCCGCCTTGCATCTGGACCCTTTTGAGCAGCCTGCTCATGCTGATGAGCTGATGGGCTGATGAGTTGACCTGGGTGGAGTTGGTCTTGGCCGCGGCTATCCTCCTCGGCGCCGACCAACCCATCAGCTCGTCAGCCCATCAGCTCATCAGCTCGGGAGCGATGCGATGCAGGTCAAGGTATTCCGGCGGGCGATGAAGGACTTCCAGCACCTCGAGGCCGAGGTCAACGACTGGCTGAAGGCGAACGCCCGGTCCGTCACCATCCAGCGGGAATCCCACGTGTCCCACAACCACGTCACCGGCGAGGACGACCTGGTGATCATGGTGTGGTACGGCCCGCGCAACGAAGTCTGATGGGCTGCTGAAAAAGGCCCATCTGCGGCGTTGGCGCGCTCGCGCACTCCCTGCGGCGTACCCGGCGTACGCCTCAGTCGGCGCATCGCGCGCCGCCTTGCATCTGGACCTTTTTGAGCAGCCCACAAGAGGCAAGCGTATCAGGGTCTTGGCATATCAGCTCCAATTGGAGATGATGGCTGTCGGCTAGGCGGGGAGAGGAATGGACGTCGATCTCTTGATCAAGGGCGCCGAGGTCATGGACGGCAGCGGGGCGCCGGCCGTGCCCGGCGATGTGGCCATCGCGGGGGACCGGATCGCGGCCGTGGGGCGGGTGGAGGGCGGCCGCGCCCGGCGGGTGGTCAACGCGGCGGGCCTCGCCGCGGCGCCGGGCTTCGTGGACATCCACTCGCACTCGGACTACCACTACTTCCTGGCACCCCAGGTGGAGAGCCAGGTGATGCAGGGGGTGACGTCGGAGATCATCGGGAACTGCGGGTACGCGGCGGCGCCCATCTGGGGGCCGTGGCTGGAGGACCGGGCGCGCGAATACAAGCGCGTGAACGACCTGGACCTGGATTGGACCACGGTGGCCGGCTACGAGGCGCGCGTGAAGGCCATCGGCGTGTCGGTGAACTACGCCGTGCTGATGGGTCACGGGACGTTGCGCGGGTCGGCCGTGGGGGGTGCCGACCGGCCGGCGAAGCCCGAGGAGTTGTCGGCCATGGTGGAGGCGGCCCGGCGCGGCATGCGCGAAGGCGCCGTGGGCCTTTCCACCGGCCTGGTGTACGCGCCGGGATGCTTCGCGGACCGGGACGAGGTGGCCGCCGTCGCCGGCGCGGTGCGCGAGGAGGGAGGCATTCTCACCTCCCACATGCGCAGCGAGGGGGACGCCCTGCTGGAGGCCATCGAGGAGATCATCGGCATCGCCAAGACGGCGCGCATCCCCCTGCAGATCTCGCACCTCAAGACCATGAACCCGCGCAACTGGCACAAGAAAGAGCAGATGTTCGCGCTCATCGAAGGCGCGCAGGCGCGCGGCGTGGACGTGACGTGCGACAGATACCCCTACACGGCGGCGAACACCGGCTTGGCGCAGGTGATGAACCGGTGGGCGCTCGAGGGGAGCAAGGATGAGCAGGCGGCCCGCCTGGCGGACCCCGCCGCGCGCCGGCGCATCCGTGGAGAGATCCTGGCACAGACGCCGGGGCCGGAGCGGTGGGACACCATCATGATCTCCGAGTGCACGCTGCCGCAGAACCAGCGCTACAACGGCCTGCGGGTGAGGCAGGCCGCCGCCCTCGCCGGCGCCGACCCCGTGGAGTTCATCCTGGACCTGCTCCGCGAGGAGCGGAACAACGTGGACGCCATCTACTTCTCCATGTCCGAGGAGAACCTGCGGGACATCCTGCGCAAGCCCTACATGATGATCGGGTCCGACGCCGGGTGCCGCGACCACTACGGTCCCCTGAGCAAGGGCCGCCCCCACCCGCGCGGCTTCGGCACCTTCGCGCGTGTCCTGGGCCACTACGCGCGGGACGAGAAGCTCTTCGACCTGCCCACGGCCGTGCGCAAGATGACGTGGGACCCATGCCGCCGGCTCGGCATCACGGACCGCGGCCTCCTGCGCCCCGGCCTCGCCGCCGACGTGGTCCTTTTCGACCCCGCGCGCATCCGGGACACGGCGACATACGAGGACCCGATCAGGTACCCCGAGGGCGTGCAGATGGTCTTGGTGAACGGCGCGGTGACAGTGGAGGGAGGGCAGCACAGGGGCGCCCGGGCGGGCCGCATGGTCCGGAGGGCGTGAGGCGGAAGGCGTGAGGCGTGAGGCGCCAGGCGATGGGTAGGCCGCGGATCGGGGTAAC